>DATBCP010000510.1:0-5058 GCA_036270435.1 Rhizomicrobium sp.
GCGACGGATGGGGGTTCATTAAAATAAACGGACCACGCTGCTGTGTTCGGCGCTCTCGTCTACTTGCCGTTCACTGCGAAGCTTCCTGGCCCCGCCGCAGCCAGGTACAAAAATATGAAGCAGAATAAGATCGCGGCGTCACCGCCGTTCAAGGCCGGGTACAAGCCGCGCGGGTAATGACCGATGAAATAGGCGAAGGCCATCTCGCCGGAACAGACAAAGGCGGCGCAGCGACTGAACAACCCCAGCGCGACTAGGCCGCCGCCCACCACTTCAATGATGCCGGCTGCCAGCAACATGGGCGCCAAATGCCCGTGTCCCATGGGCGCAGGAAAGCCCACCAGCTTCATCAGACCATGTTCCAGGAACAACAACCCTGCCACGATGCGGGTGATACCCAGGATCGGGGATGAAAACTTGCCCAGAAAGCGCATGCGGGTCTCCCTGTTTTGTCATCGGACAGCTTAGCCGAGAACAGGTCGGGCCGCGACCCTGGCCGCAGCGCGGCTTGAGCGCGGCTGGCGAAACGCGCGTTAGTGACCCAGGCCGGTAAGATATTTCTCTAGCCAGTGAATCGAATAATCGCCGTCGATGATGTCGGGTTCCCGCACCAGCTTCTGGAACAAGGGGATGGTGGTCTCGATGCCGTCCACCACCAGTTCGTCCAGCGCGCGGCGCAAGCGCAGCAGGCATTCATTGCGGTTCTTGGCATGCACGACCAGCTTGCCGGCCAGGCTGTCATAGAAGGGCGGGATGCGGTAGCCGGAATAGATGGCGGAATCGAAACGCACTCCCAGACCGCCGGGGGTGTGAAACTGGGTGATGGTGCCCGGCGAAGGACGGAAGGTGAAGGGGTTCTCCGCGTTGATGCGGCATTCGATGGCATGGCCCTCGAACACAATGTCTTTCTGGGTAAATGCGAGGGGTGCGCCGGTGGCGATGCGGATCTGCTCGCGCACAATGTCGATGCCGGTGATGGCCTCGCTCACCGGATGTTCCACCTGCAGGCGGGTATTCATCTCGATGAAATAGAAGTGGCCGTCCTCATAGAGAAACTCGATGGTGCCGGCGCCGAGATAACCCAGCCTGGTGAGCGCTTTGGTGACGACACCGCCGATCTCGTCGCGCTCCTGGGCATTGAGGGCGGGGCTGCCCGCTTCTTCCCACACTTTCTGGTGGCAGCGTTGCAGTGAGCAGTCGCGCTCGCCCAAATGCACCACCTTGCCATGCGCGTCGGCAAGGATCTGGATTTCGATATGGCGGGGTTTCTGGAGATATTTCTCCATATAGACCGTGTCGTTACCGAAAGCCGCCTTGGCTTCGGCGCGGGCGGTGGACAAGGCAAAGGAAAGCTCGCCGGCATTCTTTGCCACTTTCATGCCGCGTCCGCCACCGCCGGCAGTGGCCTTGATCAGCACGGGATAGCCGATCTTCTCGGCCAGCTTGGCCGCGTCCTTGTCGTTGACTTCGCCGTCCGAGCCGGGGACGGTGGGAATACCCAGTTCTTTCACTGTCTGCTTGGCGGTGATCTTGTCGCCCATCATGCGGATATGCTCCGCCGTGGGTCCGATGAAGGTCAGTCCGTGCTCCTTGATGATGTCGGCGAATTTGGCGTTTTCCGACAGAAAGCCGTAGCCGGGATGGATGGCTTCCGCACCGGTGATCTCGCAGGCGGCAATGATGGCGGGGATGTTCAGGTAGGATAGGGCCGACGCCGGTGGGCCGACGCAGACGCTTTCATCCGCCAGCTTGACATGCATCGCCTCGCTGTCAGCCGTGGAATGGATCGCCACGGTGGAGATGCCCATCTCCTTGCAGGCGCGAATGACGCGAAGCGCGATTTCGCCGCGATTGGCGATGAGGACCTTTTCGAACATCTAGCGCAGGACTTTCACGGATGCCATCAGCTGATGATGCAAAGGGTCTGGCCGAATTCGACCGGCGTGCCATCGGCGACGTTGATCTCCGTCACGGAGCCACCCCGAGGAGCGATTATGGCGTTCATGGTCTTCATCGCTTCCACGATGAACAGGGTATCGCCTTCCTTCACCGTCTTGCCGACGCTGATGAAGGGCGGCTTGCCGGGCTCGGGCGAGACATAGACGGTGCCGACCATGGGCGAGGGAACTGCCCCGGCGGGCGGACCGGAAGACGACGCCGCTGCAGCAGGCGCGGGTTGAGCCGCTGCAACCGGCGCCGCCACCGGCACGGCGGCAACGCCGCCGCGGCTGACGCGGATGCGTGCGCCGTGATGTTCGATCTCGATTTCGGTGAGGCCGGTCTCCTTCAGGAGTTCGGCCAGTTGACGCACGGCATCGGCATCGATTCCGGGCTTTTTGTCGTCGCCGCTCATTTCGACCTGCTCTTGGAGGATTGGGACAGGATTTCGGCGATCGCGTCCACGGCGCGCAGATAGCCTTGCGCGCCCAGCCCCATCACGATGCCGGTGGCGCCCTTGGAGACATAGGAATTGTGGCGGTAGGGCTCACGCCGGTGGATGTTGGAGAGATGCACTTCGATCACCGGGATCTTGAGCGCCTGAATGCTGTCCAGGATAGCGATGGAGGTGTGGCCATAGCCCGCCGGATTGATGATCACGGCACAGCCGGCGGTACGCGCTTCCTGCAGATGGTCGACAATCTCGCCTTCGCGGTTGGACTGGCGGAAGACGATGGAAAGGCCGTGCGATGCGGCCTGGACGGCGCACATTTTCTCGATCTCGGCCAGGGTGGTATAGCCATAGACCTCCGGTTCGCGGTGCCCGAGCAGGTTGAGATTGGGGCCGTTGAGGATGTATATTGGTAACGTCTTGGATTGTTTGGATTTTTTTGCCATAGACTTTCCGTGCGGCTCCAGCGATTCACGCCTTATAATCGCATCCTCATCGATACGGAAATGCTTAAGGTAGTTTGGCAATGGCGTTGGAAATCACCCTGAATGGCGAAACAAGGCGGCTGTCCGCGGGTCTGAGCGTGCACGGCCTGCTGGAGAGCCTGGGCCTGGACCCGGCCAAGATCGCGGTCGAACGCAACCTGGAGATTGTGCCCCGCTCGACCTATGGCGACGTGGCGCTGGCCGATGGCGACCGGCTGGAGATTGTACATTTCATCGGCGGCGGCAATGCCCCCATCGACGTTCCCCGCGTCGACAAACCCTTTGTTCTGGCGGGGAAAGAATACAAATCCCGTCTGATCATCGGCACCGGCAAGTATAAAACCTATGCCGACAATGCGGCCGCGCTGGAAGCCAGCGGCGCTGAGATCGTCACCGTGGCGGTGCGCCGCGTGAACCTCACCGATCCCAGCCAGCCCAAGCTGGTGGATTTCATCGATCCCAAAAAGGTCACGTACCTGCCCAACACCGCCGGCTGCTTCACCGGCGAAGACGCGGTGCGCACGTTGCGGCTGGCGCGGGAAGCGGGCGGCTGGTCGCTGGTCAAGCTGGAAGTGCTGGGGGAGAAAAAACTGCTCTATCCCGACATGATCGAAACCCTGCGCGCCACAGAGATGCTGAGCAAGGACGGTTTCCAGGTGATGGTCTATTGCAGCGACGATCCCTTGATGGCCAAGCGGCTGGAGGATGTGGGCGCGGTGGCGATCATGCCGCTGGCGTCCCCGATCGGCTCGGGCATGGGTATCCAGTCCACCGTCAATATCCGCATGATCATCGAGGATGCCAAAGTGCCGGTGATCGTGGATGCCGGCATCGGCACCGCATCCGACGCGGCTGTGGCGATGGAATTGGGCTGCGACGCGGTGATTTCCAATACCGGCATCGCCCATGCCAAGGATCCAGTGAAGATGGCGGCCGCCATGAAACTGGCGGTGGAGGCGGGCAGGCTGGCCTGGCTCGCAGGACGCATGCCGAAGAAAGGGTATGCCGATCCATCGAGTCCCCTTTCGGGACTGATCTAACGCCACTTGCCTTTTGTCCAAGGACGGTGTCACGCCTGCCGCGAGCCGTGGCCCGCGAAAGCGCTTCCGGCAACCCTAAAATGGCCGAGGAAGATAGTTGACAAGGAAACTATCTGCGCCTATATAGTTTCCATGGAAACTAGATCGATTCCCGCGCTTGAGGACCATCTTGGCTACTGGCTGCGGCTGGTTTCCAATCATGTCTCCGGTGCTTTTGCTGAAAAACTCGCGACAAGAAGCGTCAGCGTGGCGGAATGGGTAGTGCTGCGCGAATTGTTTGACGGTGCGCAGTCGCCCAGCCTGCTGGCGCAAAGGATGAGCCTGACGCGCGGCGCCGTCACCAAGCTGGTGGACCGGCTTCTTGCCCGCAAACTGGTCGCCCGCACGGCCAGCATCCAAGACGGCCGGGCGCAGATACTGTCTCTCACCGGACAGGGCCGGGCGCTCGTGCCGCAACTAGCGGCGCTGGCCGACCGAAATGATGCAGAATATTTCGCGGGCCTGTCGGGCCGCGAGCAGGCGACCCTGAAAAGCCTGCTGTTGAAAATTGTCAAACGCCGCAATTTGCGCGGCGCACCAACGGAGTAAAGACCATGGATAAGGCCACTAAGGATCTCGTCACGGAAATGAATCGCGCCTCGGATGAGGACCGCATCGTCTTTCCGGAACTCGTTGCGGCGCTGACCGCTGCGGGGGTAGAGCGCTATCACATGGATTTCGTACGCTGCGAGCGGACTTTCTATATGCCGGACGGCACTTCCGAACGTGTTTCAACGCACAAGGCTCCGCCTGCTGCCAAGATTTTCTCAGCCCAAGGCGTGGATGCAGCGGTGCGAGCGATTCAGCGCGGCGAATTCCAATACCTGGAATTCTGCCGCCGCATCACCCAGGCCGGCTGCGTCGGCTATCACGTTTCTCTTGCGGGCCAGCGGGCCGTCTATTACGGCCGCACGGGCGAGATGCATGTCGAATATTTCCCCGGGGCGAAAAGCTAACTCTTCATCTCGCTCGCCAGCGTCTCATCATCCAGCGCGCCTGGACGGAATTTGCCGTTGAGGACGAAGGTGGGCGTGCCGTCCACCCCGACCTTGTGCGCCAGGTCGATGCTGGATTTGAGGGTCTTCTCGATCGCCGGGTCCGTCAT
>DATBCP010000511.1:0-1762 GCA_036270435.1 Rhizomicrobium sp.
ATCTTCAAGGATCGACACCGGGATGAAACGTTGATCCGGGAATGGACTGCGCGAAGTGCGTACACGTCCTTTAAAGCCGTCGCGACTCAACGTCTGGCCATCCCAAGGATCGCCGGGATCGTGGTGTATCGTATAGGTTTGCCCAACGAACTTATCGCACGCGTCTATTCGGCCTTGAGACCAAACTTCTTCAATGAAAGAGGCTAAAAGCCTTTTGCGCGGGCCAGGTGTCATCGTGCCTCTCAGCAGTTGAAATCGTTCTGCGGACCGTTTCAAAAAGCCTCTACCGTCATTTCTTCCAGCACGCGCCGCACGTCCGCCGGCCAAGCTTCGATATGGGCGGCAAAGTCTTCGGCAGCGCCGGCATAAAGCGCCCGCATGGCTTCCTCATATCCCGGCGCATTGCCCACCAGTGCTGTTGCCAGCCGATAGGCGGCGTCGCGCAACCGGCGCTGCCGGGATTTTGGATCGCGGCTGGCGTTTTCCACCAGCTTGCGCAGGGCCACCGAGGCGCCGCCCGGCTGGGTGGCCAGCCAATCCCAGTGCCGGGGCAGCAAAGTGACCTCCCGGGGAACCACGCCAAGCTTTGGCCGACCTGGACGCGGGCCTTCGTCCTTGGGCGGAAAACGGGGGTCGATATCCACCACCCGGCCGGTTTCCCGGTCAAAGATCAGGCACTGCGGGCTTGCGGCGTCATGGACCTGAGCCAGGGATCCCGAGGCGATATGTTCAAAACCGGCGAAGGCAGAGTAGCGCATGACCAGTATTTACCCGGGCAAAAATCATGAGTCAATATCACCCGGGTGAAAGTAAATCACTGGTTTCCCTTGATGCCGCCGCCGGCAAGGTTCATCTAAGGAGTAGCCCATTGGAACCGCCGCCATGTTCATCCAGACTGAATCCACCCCCAATCCCGCCACCCTCAAATTCTTGCCCGGCCGCGAGGTGATGGGCGAAGGCGCGGTGGCCGATTTCCCCAGCGCCCAGACCGCAAGCCGCTCACCCCTGGCCAAGGCGCTGTTCGCCATCCCCGAAGTCAGCCGGGTGTTCTTCGGGTCCGACTTCATCTCGGTGACCAAGCGCGATGGCGACTGGAAGCATTTGAAGCCCGCCATCCTGGGCGCGGTGATGGAGCATTTCACGCGAGCGTTGCCTTTGATCGAAGGCGCGGCGGACGAAACCGAAGAGACATACAGCGAAGACGATGCCGAAGTGGTGGAGCAGATCAAGGAATTGATCGAAACCCGCGTGCGTCCCGCGGTGGCGGCGGATGGCGGCGACATCATTTTCAAGGGCTTTGACGGCGAAAGCGGCGTGGTCTCGCTGCATCTGCAAGGGTCCTGCGCCGGCTGTCCCTCTTCCACCATCACGCTGAAGAATGGCATCGAGAACATGCTGCGCCATTACCTGCCTGAAGTCACCGCGGTCGAAGCGGTGTGATGTCGTCTTCAACGCCGGAAGCGGACGAAGCCTATCTGGCGCAACCCGATCACGCGGTTTCCGACGCGGCCCTGGACACCATCTTCCGCAACGCGCGCACCATGCGCCAGTGGCAGGACAAGAAAGTCACGTCCGCTTTGTTGATGGCGATCTATGACCTGATGCGCTGGGGCCCCACTGAATCCAACATCGCCCCGGCGCGGTTTCATTTTGTGGTCTCGCCGCACGCCAAGGCGCGGCTGGAGCCCTTGCTGGACGAAAGCAACCGCAAGCAGACCATGGCGGCGCCGGCCACCGCCATTGTCGGTTATGACCTGGATTT
>DATBCP010000512.1:0-3278 GCA_036270435.1 Rhizomicrobium sp.
CAGAATCCGCGGGTCGCGGGCAGCGATTCCAGCCGCGCCGTGATGCTGGCGGTGAGGCCGGGGGCGCTCAGTTCTCAGCGGCCTTCATTTTCGCGGTGCACGTCATGGGTGACGACGCCGATATTCTTGGGCGGCATTTTCAGCCACTCTTTGCGCTTGAGGGTGCTCAGCGTGTCCTCATGGCCGTTCTTCCAATGCTCGTGCATGGATTCGGGGCTGAACTCATAGTCGCGCGCATTTCCCTCATAGGACTTCTGCTGGTAGATCAGCTGCAGGATGGTGGCCTGGGGCAGGCTGGAAAGCTTGTCGCGCATCGCCCGCTGCTCGTCGGTGAGTTGATCTTCAGGCACTTTGACCAAGGCTTCGTAAGCGCGGGTCTTCCAGCGCTGCAGCCGGGCGAAGCTGTCGGTCACCCAGCGGGTGCGCGAGGAATAGGTGATGTCCTTGTGCCGGCCCAGCACGTCCGGCATGGTACGGGGCAGATCGCCGCGCGCGCTGAACAGGTCCACCTGGAACACCAGGCTGTTGATGTCGTCGTCCTGGGCCAAAAGATGCTGCAAGGGGGTATTGGAAACGATGCCACCGTCCCAAAAATAATCGGTGCCGATCTCCACCATGGGAAAGGCCGGCGGCAGAGCGCCGCTGGCCAGCACATGCTCCAGGCGGATCTCCTCCTTGCGGTTGTCGAAGAAGATGAAATTCCCGGTCATCACATTGGTGGCGCCGACCGAGAAATGAATGTCGCCGTCATTCAGCCGCTCGAAATCGACCAGCTCCTCCAGCGTCTGGCTGAGAGGGCCGTTGTCGTAAAAGCTGGTGGCGTTCTTGGCGCCGGGCGGCAGGAACCAGGGGCTCACCTTGTGGGGATTGAAAAAACCGGGCTGGCCGAAAAGAGCGGTGGTGAGCGCCGATATGGTGTTGCGGGTTTGGCGGTAGATGTCGCCGTCGGGCGTATAGGGCCAGATGGTGCGATGGGTAACGCGGTCCCAGAATTCACACAGCGCCGCCAGCCGCCGGTCCGGCGCATTGCCGGCAATTAATGCCGAATTGATCGCGCCGATGCTGACACCGGATACCCATTCCGGCTCCAACCCCGCTTCGTGCAGCGCCTGGTAGACGCCGCCCTGATAGGCACCCAATGCGCCACCGCCCTGCAACACCAAGGCGATGCGGCCGCAATTCTCCGGCCGCTCCACCGGGAAGAAACGACGCCCCGCTGGATGGGGCGGATGTATCGGTTTCGCATCCACGGCCGAATCATAGCCTGATAGCTTGATCCGGCCAAGTTTGATGCGTGCGCCGCTGCGGCCTTATCGCCCCTCCTGCCGCGCGCCTTCTGTGCCATCATGCCGCGTCCAGTCCTGGAGAACCGTCATGTCCTTCAAAGGCAAAGTTGCCCTCGTCACCGGCTCGACTTCGGGCATCGGCCTGGCCATCGCCCGCGCTTTTGCCGGCCAGGGTGCCGATATCTGCATCAATGGTTTCGGCGAGGCGGTCGCGATCGAGAAGGAGCGCGGCGGCATCGAACAGGATTTCGGGGTCAAGGCGATCTATAGCAGCGCCGATATGAGCAAGGGCGATCAGACCGAAGCGATGATCGCCGATACCGTCAAGCAGCTGGGATCGGTGGATATTCTGGTCAACAATGCCGGCATCCAATTCGTCTCGCCGGTGGAGGACTTTCCGCCCGAAAAATGGGACCAGATCATCGCCATCAATCTGTCATCGGCCTTTCACACAACCCGCGCCGCCATTCCGGGCATGAAGGCCAGGAAATGGGGCCGCATCATCAACACGGCGTCCGCCCATGCGCTGGTCGCCTCGCCCTTCAAATCGGCTTATGTCTCGGCCAAGCACGGCATTGCCGGCTTCACCAAGACCGTGGCGTTGGAGACCGCCACCTTCGGCATCACCTGCAACGCCATCTGCCCCGGCTATGTCTGGACGCCGCTGGTGGAAAAGCAGATCCCCGACACCATGGCGGCACGCAAGATGACACGCGAACAGGTGATTGAGGACGTGTTGCTGGAAGCCCAACCCACCAAGCAATTCGTCACGGTGGACGAAATCGCCTCGCTGGCGCTCTATCTGGCGGGCGACATGGCGCGCTCCATCACCGGAAGCATCATTTCGATCGATGGCGGCTGGACGGCTGAATAGATCGAATTAGGCGCTCATCCGTCGCCGCCAGTCCCAGCGCAATGATCGCCATCCCGGCCAAGGCCTGCATGCTGACGCTTTCGTCCAGGAAGACAGCGCCCAGGAACAAGGCAATGATGGGAATGAGAAACGTCACCAAGGATATGAAGGTGACGCCGACACTGACCACCATCCGATAATAGACGACATAGGCCAGCGCGGTATTGACCAGGGCGATGGCTAGCCATGCCGCCCAGACATCGGCGTGCGGCAGGGCCAAGGTCCAGGGCCGGTCCAGCAGCAGCGACAGCGGGAGCAAAAGCAGGGTTGCGCCGGTCATCTGGCCGGTTGCGGCCTGCAGCGGCGACAGGCCCTTGAAGCGCCGACTGTAGACCCCTCCGAACGCGTAGCAGCAGGACGCCCCAACCACCGCCAGCTCGCCCCAGAGGGCGCCGCCACCGCCAAAAGCACTGGGGCCAACCAGGACAATCACGCCCAGAACGCCGAGCACGATCCCCACCGCCTTGCCGGGCGAGAGTTTCTCGTCCTCCGTGCCCCAATGCGCCACCGCCACCATGAAGATGGGTGTGGTGGCGTTGAGGATGGAAGCCATGCCGCTGGATATGCGGGTCTCACCCCAGGCGATCAACACAAAGGGAAGCGAACTGTTGAGAAAGCCCAGCAGCAGGAAGCGCAGCCACAGCTTGCCGGACAGCGGTATGGCCTGGCCCCGCGCGGCCAGCCAGAGATTCATCGCGATCGCCGCAATACCGACCCGGCCCAGCACGACCGTGATGGGCGGCAGGACCGCCACCAACACTTTATAGAAGAAGAAGGAGCTGCCCCAAAGCAGCGCCAGCAACAGCAACAGTCCCCAATTGCGCGCGTTCATCATCCCCCTCGCCGTCCCGATTACAGCCGAGTCGCAGGATAAGCACCTCCTGATTCCTGCGTTCGAATCGCTGCAGTAAGGCAGCCTTGCGCGGCATGCATGCAAAATCCCTACATGCTCATACCGCCTCCCCCCGCCGGGTGGACAACAATTACGTCCTGGCCGCGGCCGCCACCGGCCTGATCGCCGGTCTGGTACTCGCCAACCACTGACGCATGGACGAGGAAGCGGCGCTCCCCTTAGGGTG
>DATBCP010000513.1:0-4956 GCA_036270435.1 Rhizomicrobium sp.
CGGCATCGCCACTGGCGGCGGCCCGCTGGCGCAAGCGCTCAAGGCCATGGCGCAGGCAAATCCCAAAGCATGATGCAGGCGCATATGCCCTCCCCTTTTGGGCCGGTCTTTGCGGCCTTGGGGCAAGCCTAGCGCATCGGCGGGTTGGCGCAAACTGGTTCGCGGCGCGATGGATTTTGCGATCTGGGCAGGGTTGCTAGCGGCAGCGTAGCAACGCGCGGAGCGTATCCCCACGGCCGCTCGCCCAAGCTCGCGGCGTTCGCCACTTTCGCAGGTCCACTGGACCTGCTCAACCGCTTCGCGGTCGTGCCTCACAGCACGCGCGACGAACCCAGAGCGCAAAAGACGCGCGCCCTCATTAAACTTAGCGCAAGCTCGCTTCAATATTGCCGCCGTCCACGGTAATCACCGCCGCTGTGGTCTTGGAGGCGGTGGCGAGATAGACAAAGGCATCGGCCACATCTTCCGCCGTCACTTCGCGCTTGAGCAGGTTGCCGGCCATATAATCGGCCTCGGAAAGGCCGCGCGCCTTGGAGCGCGCCGCCACCATGTCGTCCGTCAGCAAGCCGGTGCGGATGCGGTCGGCATTGACCGCATTGGCGCGGATGCCGTCCTTGCCATGATCCAGCGCATATTGCTTGACCAGGAACAGGGTTGCCGCCTTGGGCAACCCATAGGGCCCGAAATCCTTGCCCGGATTGACCGCCTGCTTGGAGGTGTTGAACAACAGGCAGCCGAAAGTGCCTTGCGCCTGCATGATGCGGGTGGCCTGTTGCGCCACGGCCTGATGCGCCCAGAAATTCAGCTCGAAGCTCTTGCGCAGGGTTTCGTTATCCACCTTGCCGATGGTGCCCTGCCAGGCGGCGCCGGCATTGGACACGACAATGTCCACGCCACCAAAGGCCGACACCACCGTGTCGAACGCCTTGCGCACGCTTTGCGGGTCGGTGACGTCGCATTCGACCGCCAGTGCCTTGCCGCCGACCTTCTTGGCCACGGCCTTGGCGGCCTCCAGGTCGCGGTCCAGCACGGCGACTTCCGCGCCTTCTTTCGCCATCGCTTTCGCCGTGGCCGCGCCGATGCCGGAGCCGCCGCCGGTGATCACCGCCACCTGGCGCGCCAAAGCCTTTTCATTCGACTTGCCCAGCTTGGCCTGTTCCAGCGACCAATATTCCACTTCGAACATGTCGAATTCGCTGATGCTGCGATATTCGCCCATCGCTTCGGCATCGGTGATCACGGCAATCGCGTTCTCGGCAATGTCGGCGGCAATGGCCGCATCCTTGGCGCTGCCGCCGACGCCGAACATGCCTATGCCCGGCACCAGAATTACCCGCGGCAGGGGATCCAGTTCTTTTTTCTTCACCGCACTCTTGGCGTTATTGTTCTCGAAATAGCGGTGATAACGCGCGACATAGGCGGCGACCGCCTCATGCACGTCTTTGGACCAGTCCTCCAGCTTTCCGGCCTCGGGCGCCGGCACGATCACCGGCCAGTTCTTGGTGCGGATGGTATGGTCCGGCGTCACCACACCCACCTGGCTGTAGCGCGCCAGTTCGGCGCCATTCACATAGTTCAGGATTTGCGGATTGGTGCGGAAATTCAGGATCTGCCGCTTGGCGGTGCCGGCCGTCGCATTCTTCTCGATCGCTACCGCGCCGCGCAGGATGGGCGCGATCTCCGGCAGCGAGGCCAGGTTGGAAGGGAGCTTGGCCTGAACCAGCGACTTGCGCTGGCGGGTGAGCCGTTCCTCCGCCATGGTGACAAATTCGATCATGCGGCCGTACGCTTGGCTGGCGGTGTCGCCCACAGTGAAGATGCCGTGCTGCAAAAGCACCAGCCCTTCCACGCCGGGATTCTTGTCGAACACATCGGCCACCGACTTGGCCAGGGCAAAGCCCGGAATGGTGTAGGGCACATAGGCGACGCGGTCGCCATAGACTTCCTGCACCAACGCCTTGTTGTCGGGCTGGTCGGTCAGGGCCAGCACCGCGGTCGAGTGCACATGGTCGATGAATTTGTGCGGCAGGAAAGCGTGCAGCAAGGTTTCGACCGACGGATTGGGCGCGCTGGAGTCGAGCAAATTGATGCGCTGATAGTTGACCATGTCCTCGTCGGACAATTTGTCCAGTTTGCGCAGCTTGCGCAGCGGTTCCAGCTTCACCGCCGGCAGCCCCGCCGGCTCGATCACGCCCATGTCCCAGCCCGAGCCCTTGATGCAGATCACTTCGACATCTTCACCCAGCTGGTCTTTGACGGTGGTCTTGACCGAAGTGTTGCCGCCGCCATGCAGCACCATCCTGGGATCGCTGCCCAGCAGGCGGGTGGTGTATGTGCGCACCGCCAGGTCGGCATTGATGCCCTTGGGGGCATAGCGTGAGACAAAATCCTGCGCTTCGGCGTCGGACCATTTCGACTGCATGTAGGATTCTCCTATGGCCTATCGCTTCGCTACTTGAGGCCGGGCCTTACTTCGGAAAAAGGCTCCGTAAGCCTTCGGGGGTGGCGGCGCAAGTGCCGCGTTCGGTGATGAAGCCGGTCACCAGCCGCGCCGGCGTGACGTCAAAGCCGGGATTGGCGGCGCCGGAGCCGGGCGCGGCGATTTCCACCACTGTCACGGAACCGTCAGGAAGCCGCCCCGCCATTTTCAGCACTTCGTCTTCCGCGCGTTCCTCGATCGGGATGTCGCGGCCGGATTCCAAGGTCCAGTCGATGGTGGAACTGGGCAGCGCCACATAGAAGGGAATGTCGTTGTCATGAGCGGCCAGCGCCTTGAGATAGGTGCCGATCTTGTTGGCGACATCGCCATTGGCAGTCACCCGGTCGGTGCCCACGATCACCATGTCCACCTGTCCGGCCTGCATGTAATGGCCGCCCGCATTGTCGGCCAGGATAGTGTGGTCGACACCATGACTGCCCAGTTCAAACGCGGTGAGCGAGGCGCCCTGGTTGCGCGGCCGAGTCTCGTCCACCCAGACATGCAACGCAATGCCTTCGTCATATGCCAGATAGATCGGCGCCAGCGCGGTGCCGTAATCCACCGTCGCCAGCCAGCCGGCATTGCAATGGGTGAGGATGTTGACCGTCTCGCCCGGTTTGCGGGCGGCGATGTCGCGGATGATGGCCAGGCCGTTCTTGCCGATCGCCTCGCTCATCGCCACGTCTTTATCGGCGATCAGGCCGGCTTCCTTCCAGGCCAGCGCCGCGCGCCGTTCGCGCGGCTGGTTGAGAAGTGCGCCGCGCATCCGCCATAGCGCCCATTTGAGGTTGATGGCGGTGGGCCGGGTCTCCGCCAGCATCTCCACCATCTTCTGGATGTGGTCGTCGGAAGGCTCTTCGCGCACCGCCAGCGCCAGGCCATAGGCCCCCACCACCCCGATCAAGGGCGCACCGCGCGTGTTCATATTCTTGATCACCCGCGCCGCATCCGCTGCCGAGCGCAGGGTCATGGTGACAAATTCGTGCGGCAGCCTGGCCTGGTCGATGATGCCGAAAGCATCATCGCCGATCGGCCAGACGGAGCGGTAATGCTTGCCTTGAACTTTCATGCGGGGTGGGTCGCCTTCATCGACGGATATTCGCAGAAACGCGCGTACCAGGCCGACAATTTGGGATGGGGATCCTTCCAATCAAGGTCCGGCAGGCGGAAATCGATGTAACCCAGGGCACAAGCCACCGCGATTTCCCCGATGGTGGGATCCTTGGCGAAATTCACCCGCTCCAGTGCATCCAATCCGGCAGCGATGGTCGCCTGGCAGCGGGCGATGCGGTCGGGATTGCGGCGCTCCTCCGGCTCGATCATCTCGTAGCGCCAGGCCACGGCGGCATCCGCCAGGCCGTCGCCCAGCGCGGCAAGGCCCAATGCCTTCCAGCGCCCGCTATCGTGGCGCAGGATGCTCATGCCGGGGAAGAATTTGCCGCCGCCGGTGTGGTTGAGATATTCGCAGATCACCGGCGAATCGAACAGCGACGAGCCGTCCTCCAGCACCAGCACCGGAACCTGCTTGAGCGGATTGACGTTGCGCAAGTTGGGGTCCTTGCGGGCGCTATCGATATGGATGATCTCAAGCTTGATCCCCAGCTCATGCGCGATGACGCGGCATTTGCGCGCAAAAGGCGACACGGGATGGGAATAGAGCTTCTTCACATTCAATGGCCCTCAAACGCCACCAGCGCTGTCACCGGCTTGCCGATGGCACGCAGCTTGTCGGCGCCGCCCAACTCCGGCAGGTCAATGACAAAGGAGCAGCCGACGACATGGGCGCCCGCCCGTTCCAGCAATTTGATGCCGGCATAGGCCGTGCCGCCGGTGGCGATCAGGTCATCCACCAGCAGCACGTGCTCGCCTTTTTCCAGGGCATCGATATGGATCTCCACGCGGTCCTTGCCATATTCCAGGTCGTAGTCCTCGCCGATGGTGGTGTGCGGAAGCTTGCCTTTCTTGCGCACCGGAATGAAGCCCACCGACAATTGATGCGCCACGGCGCCGCCCAGGATGAAGCCGCGCGCTTCCATGCCGGCCACCTTGTCGACCTTCATGCCGGCATAGGGCTGCACCATCTCGTCCACGGCGCGGCGGAAGGCGCGCGCGTTGCCCAGCAAGGTGGTGATGTCGCGGAACATGATGCCCGGCTTGGGATAGTCGGGAATGGTGCGGATCGCGTCTTTGATGTTCATTCCTTAGAACCTCGTCATGGCCGGTCAGCAAGGCCGGACTTGTCCGGCCGCAGCGCGAGCCGGCCATCCATTGAAAACGCTGGGTCTTCGACATCTCAAGCGACAAAGACTACTTGTTCAACACTCTCCCCGCCACCGCGTCCAGCTTCGCCACCAGCGAGGGATCGCGCTTGTCGGGCGCGGTGATCAAGGCAAAATCCAGCACCGTTTCCGGCCGGTCGGGACAGGTGGAAGGCGTGCGTTCAGGTCCCAGCTTGGGCGCCACCGCCTGGATCAGCT
>DATBCP010000514.1:0-9080 GCA_036270435.1 Rhizomicrobium sp.
CCCGGCAATGACGATGGCCTGCCGCCGCAAGTTGCAGCCGCCATTGCGGGCATGGAGATTTCGCGGGAGCCGCTGGAACAGATCGCCATCCAGACCCGCGATCTGCAGCTTGCCATCCGCGACGCGCGCAAAAATGCCAAGGCAAGCGACCAGACCCAGGACGCAAGCCAGGACAGAAATCAAGACAAGGGCGCTTTCCGGGACGTCATCAAGCCTTATCGCCAGAAGCTGGTGTCGCTGGCGGTCCAGGCCCAGACCCGCTCGCTGCTGCGCGATCTTTATTCCAAGAACCAGCTCAAGGAACAGCTCACCTGGTTCTGGCTCAACCATTTCAATGTCTATGCCCGCAAGGGCCAGATCGCCGCCCTGGTGGGCGATTATGAGGAAAATGCCATCCGGCCCCATAGCTTAAGCAAGTTCCGCGACCTGTTGACCGCCACGGCCTTCCACCCCGCCATGCTTCAGTATCTGGACAACCAGCAGAACGCCGCCGACAAGATCAACGAGAATTACGCCCGCGAGATCATGGAGCTTCACACCATGGGCGTGGGCTCGGGCTATACGCAAAAGGATGTGCAGGAGCTGGCACGCATCCTCACCGGCGTCGGCGTCAATCTCAGCGGCAAGCCCCGCGCCCTTGCCGCCCTGGCACGCGCCGACTATCGCACCGATGTCGGCAAGGGCGGTCTGTTCGAGTTCATTCCCCGCCGCCACGATTATGGCGACAAACTCTTTCTCGGCCACACCATCAAGGGCGCCGGCTTGGAAGAAGTGAACCAGGCCATCTACATATTGAGCCGCGAGCCGGCCACCGCCCGTCACGTCTCCCGCCAGCTGGCGCAATATTTCTGTTGCGATGCGCCCTCCGATCATCTTGTCGATGCGATGGCCGCGACCTGGAAGCGGACGGATGGCGACATCGCCAGCGTGCTGAAGACGATGTTCGACGCCCCCGAATTTTCGGACTCGCTGGGCAAGAAGTTCAAGGACCCCATGCACTATGTGATCTCGGCGGTGCGCGCGACCTATGGCGATCAGCTGATCCAGAATCCCCTGCCCCTGATCAACTGGCTGAACCGGATGGGCGAGATGCCCTATGGCCATGAAACGCCGGACGGCTATCCGCTGACCGCGGCCAGCTGGTCCGGCCCCGGCGAGATGGCGACGCGTTTTGAAATCGCCCAGCAGATCGGCGGCGGCGCCCGCAGCCTGTTCATGCCGATCACGCCGGAAATGCTGACCCGCCTTCGCGCCAACCTGAATGCCAACCCCGCCAATGCGAATGCCGATCTCCAGGCCATTCTGGACACAAGGCAGGACGGGGCGCCGGCGCCGGTGCTGCAGCAGACCGCCTATTACGTGCAGGCGACCTCCACCCTGTCATCGGCGACCTCTGCGGCCATCGCGCAAGGCGCCTCGCAAGCCGACCGCAATGCGTTGTTCCTGTCCTCGCCGGAATTCATGCGGAGATAGCCATGCCGGCATCTGGCATCCACGCGTCTGGAATCGGTCTGTGCCTTGCCTTGCTGAGCACGGCGGTCCCGCCGGCGGCTTATGCGGCGCCGCCCGATCTCGCCCTGGTCAACCGCCTGTCCTGGGGCGAAACCGCCCAGGACAATAGTTTGGACGGCCAGAGCCTTTCCGCCTGGGAACAACAGCAGCTCCATCCGGGCGACGATGGCTTGCCCCAGCAGGTCCAGGCCCAGATCGCCGCGATGGAGATCAGCCGCAAAAGCCTTTCCCAGATCAGTGACGAGTTGCGCGAACTGCGCCAGGCACAGCAGCGTGCGCAAGGAACGACGGACGCGGATGCCGCGCGCAAGGCCTATCAGGACAAGCTCAACCAGCTGATGCGCGAGGCCCAGACCCGTTCCCTGCTGCGCGATCTCTATTCCAGGAACCAGCTCAAGGAGCAGCTTACCTGGTTCTGGTTCAACCATTTCAACGTTCACGCGGCCAAGGGTGAAATCCGCGCTTTTGTCGGCGATTATGAGAACACGCTGCGCGATCGCGCCTTTGGCAAGTTCGGCGACCTGCTGGCCGTGACGGCCATACATCCCGCCATGCTGCTGTATCTCGACAACGCACAGAATGCCAAAGGCCACATCAACGAGAACTACGCCCGTGAAATCATGGAACTTCATACTTTGGGCGTCGGCTCAGGCTACAGCCAGCAAGATGTGCAGGAACTGGCGCGCGTCCTGACGGGGGTGGGCGTCGACCTGTCGGCCCGGCCCTTGGGGGGATGGCGGAACGGCGATTTCCGCTACGACTTTCCCGATACGAACCGCAGTCACAGCCTGGCGGTGTTCAATGCCCTCCGCCACGACTTCGGCGACAAGCAGTTCCTGGGCACGACCATCAAGGGCAGCGGCATCAACGAAGTGGCCACGGCGCTCTACATCCTGGCGGTCGAACCGCCGACCGCGCATTTCGTATCCCGCAAGCTGGCGCAGTATTTCTGCTGCGACGCGCCGTCGCCGCAATTGGTCAATGCCATGGCGGCGACCTGGAAACGCAGCAATGGCGAAATCGCGCAAGTGTTGGAGACGCTGTTCGCGTCACCGGAATTCGCCGCCTCGCTGGGGAGCAAATTCAAGGACCCGGTCCATTACGCGGTATCGGCGGTGCGTGCCACGTATGGCGATCAACCGATCTCCGACGCCCAGCCTATGCTCAACTGGCTCAATCGCATGGGCGAACCGCTGTTCGGCCATGAGACGCCGGACGGCTATCCGCTCACCGCGGCGAGCTGGTCGGGGCCGGGCGATATGGCGACGCGCTTTGAGATCGCCCGGCAGATCGGCGGCGGGGCGCGCCAGCTTTTCAAGCCTCAGGACGGCCCTGTGCCGGCGGCGCCGCCGCCACTGCTGCAACAAACCGCCTATTACACGGCATTGACGCCTGCCTTGTCACAGGCCACCACCAGCGCCATTGCGCAAGGCGCGAGCCAGACTGATCGCAACATGCTGTTCCTATCCTCACCCGAATTCATGCGGAGGTAACTATGAGTGACCCCTTCTTGTCTTCGCTGGCCCAAGGGCCAGCTACGACATCCTCCCCCTCGCAGGCGCTGTCGCGCGCGATGGGGAGGGCCATGGACCGTAGGACGCTTCTCAAATCCGCACTCTATTCCGCACCGCTCATTACCGCGGGCAGCCTCTACGCCGCCCCGGCATCCGGTCCACGGCTGCTGGTGGTGTTCCTGCGCGGCGCCTATGACGCCGCCAATATCCTGGTGCCTGTCGGCAGCAGTTTCTATTACGACTCGCGCCCCAACATCGCCATCAAGAAGGACGCCGCGCTTCCCCTGGAAAGCGACTGGGGCCTGCATCCCGCGTTGAAGGACACCATCTTGCCCTTGTGGCAGCAGAAGGAAATCGCCTTCATCCCCTTTGCCGGCACCAACGATACCTCACGCTCGCATTTCGAAACCCAGGATGCGATCGAACTGGGCCAGCCCTTACCATCGGAATCTGGCGGCGGCAGCCGCAATTACCAGTCGGGTTTCATGAGCCGCACAGCGCAGGCTCTGTCCGGCGCCAAGCCCATCGCATTCACCACCCAATTGCCGCTAACCTTCCGGGGCGGCGCGGCAGTGCCCAATATCGCGCTCAATTTTGCCGGCAAGCCGGCGGTGGGCGAGCGCAATGCGGCCCTGATCCAGGCCATGTATCAAGGCCAGGACCTGGCGCCGGCCGTGACGCAGGGCTTTCAAGTCCAGAGCGAGGTCTACAACACCTTTTCCAACGAGATGATGGCGGCCAACCGCAACGCCGTCACCACCCGCGGCTTCGAGTTGTCCGCCCAGCGCATCGGCGTGTTGATGCAGGACAAGTTCAATCTGGGCTTTGTCGATGTCGGCGGCTGGGACACCCATGTCAACCAGGGCGGCGAACAGGGCTATCTCTCCAACCGCATCGGCGAATTGGGGCGCGGTCTGGTGGCACTGAAGACCGCACTGGGTCCGCAATGGAAGGACACGCTGGTGATCGTGGTCAGCGAGTTCGGCCGTACTTTCCGCGAGAATGGCAATCGCGGCACCGATCACGGCCATGGCAGCGTCTATTGGGTGCTGGGCGGTGCGGTGCGCGGCGGACGCATCGCCGGCCCGCAAGTGGCGGTCACCCAGGCCAACCTGTTCCAGGACCGTGACTGGCCGGTACTCACCGATTATCGCGCCCTGATCGGGGGCGTGTTGGGCAAGAGCTATGGCTTGCGCCAGGCACAGCTCGCCGAGATCTTCCCGCAAGTCACGCCGGTGGATTTGGCGCTCGTATAACCATTCGTGTCATCCCCGGCGAGCCGCGCGGCCCCGCGCGGCGAGGGAAGGGGACCCAGGTAGTACGGCACGCGAGGTATTCGGTTGCGTGTGCGTCAGTAATTCCAGCCGGAATGATCTGGCATCCAGCCCAGACCGCCCACCTGGGTCCCCTTCCCTCACGACGCATCTTCGATGCGCCGCTCGCCGGGGATGACACCGTTAATTTTTGAGAGGAATGGGAACGGTCAGCTCGCCAGCGCTTGCTGGCTGCGCGAGCGTATTGCTTCCACTGCCGCATCGATCTCCGACAGTTGGTCGGCGGGCGATTTGTCGGGATAGAAGACCTGGTGCAGGCTGAGCGCTGCATGGCCCAGCAAATGCATGGAGGCGTTGCGGTCCACCCCGGCCACCAATCCTTCCGCCGAGGCCAACACCGATTGGCACCATTCCACGCCGGCGGCGAATTCGCTGTCCTTGGTGCGCGTCTCGACCGCCTTGGCCAGGAGCTGCAGTTTGATGAGGTCGGGCGGCGCCTGTCCGGCGATGCAGGGCTGGTCCTGCAGCAGCCGCCACAGCACACAGACCTGGAAGGAATCCCGGCGCAGCTTTTCGGTGGTGAGCTTTTCGCGCGCCACTCTCAGCTCGGCGTCCAGCTTGCGGGCGATGTCATCGCCGGACAGCCTGTCCTTGGCCTTCATCTTCAGCGAATTGGGCGGGTCGAACAACTCGACATTGGCGGCGCGCCCGCCATCGCGGCGGCGGTCGGGACCGACATAGTCGGTGGTGATGATGAAACCCTTGCGGCGGTCGACATGCGTTTCGATGCGCTGGCCCAGCAAGGCGGTGGAAAAAGGCCTGAGCAGAAGATCATCCGCGCCGCTGGATACCACGCGGTTGATCAGCGTGGTGTTCTTTTCCCAGGCGGTGACGATGATGACGATAAAGGGGTTGTGGCCGGCGCTGCCTTGCCGCAATTGCTGGATGGTGGAACACAATTCCTCGACCGCGCCTTGTGCCTCGCACAAGGCTATGTCCGGCGGGTTGGTCTGCACCGCATCGATAAAGGCTTCCAGGGTGGAGACGGTCTCCGTCTTGCGAAAGCCCAACGAAAACATGGCCGAACGCGTCGCGGTGCGGTTGGACGACACCGGATCGTAAATCAATACGTCGACACTGTCGAAAGACAGCCTGCCCATGACCCACCGAAGCGCGCTTTTTTACAGCCGGATTTTTGCCGTCAGGATGCGCGTACCGGGTTAAGAAAGGGTCAGGCAACAGGGTTACCGCTTTCTAAGCCGTTGTGCTTTCGTGTCTATGCAACCGCGATAATGCGCCGGAAATCATGGCTTTTCAGGCTGGCACCGCCGACCAGCGCCCCGCCCACCTCGGGCAGCGGCAAAATTTCCGCCGCATTGCCGGGGTTCACCGAGCCGCCATACAGGATCAGCATCCGGCGCGCCTCCTCTCCCAGCCTGGCTGACAGGCACCCCCGGATATGGGCATGCATGGCGGAGATGTCGGCGGAGGTGGGCGTGACGCCGGTGCCAATGGCCCAGACCGGCTCATAAGCGATGACCGTGTTGGCCGGTGTCGCGGCATCCGGAACGCTTTCCCGCAATTGGGATTCGCAGATTTGGTGGGCACTCCCCGCCTTGCGCTGGTCGAGGCTTTCACCGATGCAGATGATGGCTTTCAGGCCGGCGCGCCAGGCGGCCCCCGCCTTCAGCGCCACATCCGCGCTGGTCTCGCCGTGATACTGGCGGCGCTCGGAATGACCCACGATCACATGGGAAGCACCGGCGTCCTTCAGCATTTCGGCCGAGATGTCGCCGGTGAAGGCGCCTTTGGCCTGGGCATGGCAATCCTGCCCGCCCAGCGCAAATGCGCCCTGCACGCACCCTGCCGCCCGGGCAATCAAGGTCGCCGGCGGACAGACCAGCACATCGCAAGGCGGCGGCGTCTGGGTCAGCGCCTCTTTCAGCGCGGCAAGCTCGTCCAGGCTGGAGGCCAGCCCGTTCATTTTCCAGTTCCCCGCCACCAGCTTGCGCATCGCGTCCCCCATTCCCGCCATCCGTTCCGGATGAAGCCTCGTTATAGCCTTGTATTTCCCGGCTTTTGGCTGCAAAACCGTGCGAGATTCGCGGCTTGCCGGGAAGGTTCCCCCTCCCTATCATCCGCCGCGCCAGGGTCGTGGTTTCGAAGTTCGCACTGTGTTTGATATCAGGCTCCGAGCGAACTTCGAAACCAAAACGACCCTGGAATCCAATAAGTTGCCGGTGTCCATCGATTCCGAAATTCGCTAAGAACCCGATAGAAAGTTCAACCGAATTTCGGAATCGGGACACCGGCCGGCGCCAAGCGCTTCAAGTCACGGAACTGACGTCATGATTCAATGGATGCATGCCTTCTCCAAGCACTGGGTCGTCACCCTGATGATGGGTGCCTTGACACTGGCCTTTGTGGTCTGGGGCATGGGGCTGGAGCAATTCAATATCGGAGGCGGCGGCAACGACGTGGCGTCGGTGGGGCCGGCCGCGATCAGTGGCCCGGAATTCCAGCGCACCTATCGCAATTTCCTGCGCAACCAGAGCCAACGGATGGGAAGCGAGATCACCCCCGATATGGCGGAGAAGATGGGCCTGGGACAGGTCGCTTTGCAGCAGATGATCACCCGCGAGGCCCTCAACAACGAGGCCGGGGCGCTGGGGCTGACCGCCTCCGACACCGCGCTGGTGCAGAACGTGCACGGCATGGACGTGTTCCATGGCACGCTTGGCCAGTTCGACCGCCAGGTCTTCAACCAGGCGATCGGCAATGCCGGCTATAGCGAGGAGCAGTTCCTGGGCGAAGTGCGCCACGACATGATGCGCGACCAGCTCGCCCAGGCGCTTGAGGCCAATTTCCTGGCTCCGCCCACCTATGCCCAGGCGATCTATCAGTATATCGGCGAAAAACGCGCCGCCGATTATGTGATCCTGTCGCCCGAGCAGGCGGGTGACGTGCCGCCGCCCAGCGATGCGGTACTGACCGCCTATGTCAAGGCACACGCCGCGCGCTCTTCCACGCCGGAATATCGCGATATCGATTATGCCGCCATCGCGCCATCCGATGTGATGGGTTCCATCACCGTCACCGACGCCCAAATCCAGCAGGATTATGACGCGCACAAGAGCACCTATATCGTGCCGGAAAAACGCGACGTCCAGCAGATCGAATTCAAGACCGAAGCCGAGGCGCAGGCAGCCCGCGCCAAGATCCAGGCAGGCGCCAAATATGAGGACATCGCCGCGCAGCGCGGCCTGAAGCCCGAGCAGATGTCGCTGGGCACCCTGGCCCAGGATGAGCTGCCCGATCCCGACCGGGCCAAGGCGATTTTTGCCCTGCCGCTGAACGAGGTCAGCCAGCCGATCAAGACCGGCTTTGGCGGCTATGCCCTGATCCGCGTGACCAAGATCGCCGCCGGCTCGTCCAAGACGCTGGCCGATGTGAAGGAAGACATCCGCAAGTCCCTGATGAGCCAGTTGGCGGCCAACAAGCAGGTGGACGCGGTCAATGCCTATACCGAGGCCCATAATGCGGGCGACGATCTCAAGACCGCGGCCAAAAAGGCCGGCATGACCTTCACCCGGTTGGGAACGGTGGATTCAACCGGCCTCAAGCCGGACGGCGGCAAGGCCGAAGTCCCGGCGGATGCCGAATTCCTGCCTGCCTTGTTCAAGGGAGAGGTGGGCGAGGACACTGATCCCTTCTCCACCAAGCTGGGCGCCTATTACGTGGTGCATGTGAACGGGGTCACGCCGCCCAAGCTCAAGCCCATGGAACAGGTGCGCGCCCAGGCGCTGGCCGACTGGACCAATGAGCAGCGCGCCCAGTTGCTGGCAACCAAGGCCCAGGTGCTCGCCGCCCAGGCCGCCAAGGACAAATCGCTGGACGGCATCGCCAGGCAATTGAAAGTGAGCGTGCAGCACAGCCCGGCGCTGGCGCGCAACACCAACGACACCATGTTCTCCACCGAGATGGTGAACCGCTTGTTCGCCGCGGGCCCGGGCGGCGTGGAATTCGGCATCCAGGGCCTTTCCGGCAATTACATGATCGCCCGCGTCACCGGCATCAGCCATCCGCCGGTGAACAGCGCCGATCCGAACTTCCAGCCGAGCGTGGCGCGCTTCTCCCAGCAGATCGCGCAGGATTTCACGATGGATGCGGCCAGCGCGGGGCGGGCGCGCCAGGGGGTGAAGGTAAACCAGAAACTGCTCGCCTCGCTCACCGGCTCCGGTCAGTGAATGTCCGAAAGTGAGCATCCGACGTGAGCATGGAACCCGCGTTTGATGCTTTTGCATCCCAATATGCCAAAGGCCAGGGCCAACTGCTCTACACGCGGCTGGTGGCCGATATGGAGACGCCGGTCTCTGCGTATCTCAAGCTGGGATTCGAGCGCAACGGCACGCCTCGCGACAATGCCTTTCTGCTGGAGAGCGTCCAGGGCGGAGAGACACGCGGGCGTTATTCCATCATCGGGTTGAAGCCGGACTTGATTTGGCGCTGCCGGGGCGGCAGGGCCGAGATCAATCGCGCCGCGCAGCATGACCCGGAGGGTTTTGTTCCGGACTCCGCCAAGCCGTTGGCCTCCTTGCGGGCCTTGACGCAGGAAACCCGCATGGTCCTGCCCGGCGGCCTCCCGCCCATGGCGACCGGGCTGTTCGGCTATCTGGGCTATGACATGGCGCGGCAGGTGGAAGACCTGCCCAATCCGCCGCCCGACACGCTGGGCTTGCCGGATGCGATCCTGCTCAGGCCCACCATCACCGCCATTTTC
>DATBCP010000515.1:0-22430 GCA_036270435.1 Rhizomicrobium sp.
GTGGACCTGCGAGAGCGACGAACCCGAGCGTAAGCGAGGGGCATGATTCAGCGCTAACACTTTTCACGTCGCGATGGCCAAGACCAGCCGGTTGCGCGGCGTAAAGCCGGTTGGGTTGACATGAGGCTGCGGCCGCTCATAACGGAGATAGACCGACAGTTTGGCGACCATGGGAATGCCCAGCCCGCCGATCTTGGCTGTCTCGATGGTCTTGAACGGCTCGGAGGGCCTGATTTCCAGCGGATTGAAGGGCGCGCCGTCATCCTCGAAGGTGAATTCGACCAAGCCCGGCCTGGGCTCGACCCTTATATGGATCGATTGATCGGAGTGCATGGAAAAGCCGTGGCGGATGGTGTTGGAGACCAGCTCCTCGAACACGACTTCCATCCGGTGCCGAATCACATCGCCCAGCGCCTGACCGGCGAGGAATTCCACCAGGGGGCGCCGGCCTTCCTCGATCGCCGCAATCCTGTTGTTCAGGATGAGCTCGAGGCGTCCGTCGACGACCGTCGCGGACCGAAGCCCGCCTTGCATGCTGTGGGAAGGTTTCGCCATCGTCATCCGGCGACCGTTATCCGACCAATGCCAGCGCTTCGTTTTCGCTTGCGGCCAGCGGAATGATTTCGGTCAGGGCCGCGGTCTCGATCACGTCCTGGACGCCCGGGGCGGCGCCGAACATCACCAGCTTTGCACCCTTGCGCGACAAGGCGCGGGTGGTGGAGATCAGCATGCGGATCCCCATCGAAGCCAGGAACGTCACGCCGGTGAGATCGACGATCGTGTTCTTGCCATTGGGGACAATGGCGGCTCCAAACCTGGTCTCGACCACGTCCACGCCCGCGGTATCCAGCCGGCCCACCAGTACGACCCGCCGGACATCACCCACATTGTCATGTTTCATTTCCATGGAACGGCTCCTATCGGATGTCTCAATCGAAATTCAGGACCAAAAGCGTGAAATCGTCGTCGAGCCCGCCAGGCTGCGCCAGTTTGCGCACATCCCGGAACAGCCGCCGGCTTTCCGCCATCTCCGGGATGGGAGGCTGCAGGAGGTGGGGGATCAGGTCATTGAGCCCCCATTCTACTCCATCAGTTGTGACGAATTCGAATACCCCGTCACTGAAGAGATAAAGAGATGCACCAAGCGGGATCTGGGTGACCGCCGCCGTGTAGCGTGTCTCCAGGTCGGCTCCGATCAGGCCGCAGCGTGTGCGCAAGGCAATTGCCTGGCCGCGGTCCGCAGGGACGAGAAAAGCGGGATGATGCCCCGCGCTGGCATAGTGCAGCTGCCGGGCGGCCGTGTCGTAAACCCCGTACCAGAGGGTGAAATACATCCCCGCATGGTCCTCCATGGGAAACATATGGTTCAGCGCGGTCAGGACCTGGGCGGGATCGGCCATGTCGGTATGGGACGGCAGGGCGCGCTGGCGCAACAGGTTCATCACCGCGACACTGTGCAAGGCCGCCCCGGCGCCGTGGCCGGAAACGTCCAGCATGTACATCATGAATTGCGTGCTTGAGAGGGCGCCATAGCCGAAGGCGTCGCCGCCCAGCTTGGAACAGGGTTCGAACAGCCATTCCGCCTTGCAGGGCCCTTGCGCGATCGGCGCCGGCAGCAGCGCCTCCACATAGGAACGCGCCTTGCCGATCTGGCGGTCGAATTCATCATGCTGGAGGATTTCGCGATGCGTCCGCCATTCATGCTTCAGGGACTGGCGGCCGGTCCTGAGAATCGCGCCCACCGGCAATGGCGTCGGCGCCGCAATGCGCATCCCGTCGATGAAGGTGCCGTTTGTCGAGCCGAGATCGGTAACGATCAGACTGTCGTTTTCCAGGGTGAGCCGGCAATGGGTGCGGGAGACTTCGGAATCAGCCAGGACAATGTCGGCGGGAGCGGTACGGCCGATGCTCACCCCGGCCGGACCCACGATATAGCGGTGACCGGCGTCAAGGCCTTCGATTAGCTCCAGGCAGTGGGCGCGATCCTCCAGGGTGAAATCCGCGCTGCGCGCGAACGTCATGATCCGGGTTTGCCCGTCGTCCACCCTAGCCCCCAACACGTTGCAGGTCCGCCCACCCCTGGGCATGCTGCACACGATTTCCTGACCGATCAAGCTGTTAGCGCATTTGCCTGACAGTTTGCTTCAGTGTCATGCCATGGCTCATCTTTGCAAAGCTTTTGTGACATTCCCGGAAATGGCTCGCTTTGGCACACAATTTTCCGGCTGAGGACGCAAAGTTCCCGCCCCCATCGGGGCGGCTCCCGGGCGGCGCGATTCAGGTGGTGTTTCGCGCTAGCGCCGCCGGACTGCTTCTCAGTTCTTCCGCGACCCCTCAGTTCTTCCGCGACAAGGTCAGCTGCGTTTCGATGGCGCCATACAAGACCTCGTCGTCCGGGTTGACCGCGGCAGCGGCCATGATCCGGGCTGCCGAGGGCTCGAGCACATCGACATGGACGACTTCCGGACCTTCATCCTGGTACCGGTACACGACCCGAAGGTAGAGCTCCTCCAGATCAGGGGTTAACGGGTTGGGAGCGGAGCGGGGCGAGAGCATTTTCATTCTCCTTCTGCGTCAGCGATTGCGCCGCAGCCGGGCGAGCACCTGGTTCGCCGCATGCTGGGCCAGAATGGAAGGTGCGCCGGGTCCCAGGATGATGATCGCCGCCAGCGTCATCAGGGGGGCGCCGAACAGATATGCCATCCGATCCAATTCCATGTCGAACTCCCATCTTGGACTCCAGGAGAAGAGCTTGCCGCCGCCGCCCTGAACGCGTTCTGAGCCCGCTGTTCAGCCAGGGTTCATCATGCCGGCGAGAAGCAGGCCGAATTTGCGTGTTGACGGCGCCATCCAAGGTTTGTTGCGCGATGCCGCCACATTGCGTTACAGCGTCGTAACGCTGTCACGAATAGGGACGCTGTGAGGCATGCCGGACAGGATTCCTCCGGACATAAGCGACTTTGTGGATGCCTGCATCGAGTCCGTCGCGGAACTGGAAGCCCTGCTGTTGCTGCGGGAAACGCCCCGGCAGGACTGGGAGGTCCCGACTCTGGCGGCTAGACTTTATGTGAGTGAATCCGAGGGGGCGAAGATTCTGGAGCATCTGGCCCAATGTGAGTTGGCGGTCAGGACGGCGGCCGGCTTTCGCTATCATGCGCGCGACGTCGAGCGGCAGCGGCTGGTCGATGGGCTGGCGGAAAGCCACGCCAAGTTCCTGGTGCCCCTGACCCGGCTGATCCATGAAAAGGCCTCGGGCATCCGCAAATTCGCCGACGCCTTCAAATTCCGGAAGAACACATGATGTCGTCCGTGATTTACGGCCTGTGTGCCGCCGTCGCCCTGCTCTGCGCCATCCTGCTGCTGGCGGCCTGGCGCCGCCAGCGGCACCGGCTGTTGTTGTGGAGCGGATTGTGCTTTGCCGGCTTCACGCTCAACAATGTCGTGCTGGTGCTGGACAAGATCGTCTTTCTTGACGTGGATCTGTCGCCCTGGCGCGCCGGCATCGCACTCGTCTCCATCGCCATCTTGCTTTACGGCCTGATCTGGGATGCCGACTGATGCAGGCGCTTGAGACATTCCTGTTGGGCGCGACGGCGATGGGTTCGCTGGTGGCGGCGCTGTTCTTCCTGCGTTTCTGGAAGCGCACCCGCGACAGCTTTTTCCTGTTCTTTTCGGCCGCCTTCCTGATCGAGGGATTGAGCCGGGTATCGCTGGCCTTCGAGCAGGCGGGCGATGAGACCGAACCGCTCTACTACCTGCCCCGGCTGGTGGCCTTCAGCCTGATCGCGCTGGCGGTGATCCTCAAGAACCGTCCGGGCCGGCGGTGAGCCGATTCAAGCGGGTGCGGCATAGATCCGGCGCAGTTCGGTCTTGAGAATTTTTCCCGTGGCGCCATGGGGAATACTGTCGGCGACCACCACCCGGTCGGGGATCGACCAGTCCGGCAGCTTGCCGCGGCAGAATTCGCGCAGGGCGTCCGGCTGAGGCATGCAGCCGGCGCGCGGCACCACGATCAATAGCGGCCGCTCCCCCCATTTCTCGTGCGGCACGGCGATGGCCGCAGCCTCGGCAACATCGGGATGCGCGACGGCGATATTCTCGATGGCGATGGAACTGATCCATTCGCCGCCCGACTTGATCAGGTCCTTGGTGCGGTCGGTCAGGGTGAGAAACCCGTCGCCGTCGATCACTCCGACATCGCCGGTGGGAAACCAGCCTTCGGGATCGGGATTCGGCGGCATGCGATAATAGCCGCTGGCGATCCAGTGGCCGCGAAACATCACATTGCCCTGGACTTTGCCATCCCAGGCGATTTCGTGACGGCTCTCATCTTCGTTGCGCAGGTCGGCGCCGAACACCGCCCTGCCCTGCGCGCAGCGCCGGTTCAATTGCGCCTCGCCCTGAAGGCTCAGGCAGCTGGGCTTGGGCGCGTTCACGGTCACCAGGGGACTGGATTCCGTCATGCCCCAGCCCTGGCTTACGCGGACTCCCATCTGCGCATAGGCGAGCATCAAGGCGCGCGGCATCGCCGATCCGCCCATCATGATGCCTTTCAGCGTCTCGATTTTTCCGCCCTTGTCACGCAGGTGGTTGAACAGGTTCAGCCAGACGGTGGGCACGCCCACCGCATAGTTGGCGCGTTCCCTGTTCATCAGGTCCAGCAGCGACGCCGGATCGAGCTGCGCCCCCGGCATCAGCAGCGCGGCCCCGGCCATCGGCGCCACATAGGGCAAGCCCCAGGCATTGACGTGGAACATGGGCACCGCCACCAGGACCCTGTCGGTGGCGCGCAACGCCATCATATCGGCGAAATTCGACGCCATGGCGCTGAGAACACAGGAGCGATGGGAATAGAGCACGCCTTTGGGGCGCCCAGTGGTGCCGGAGGTATAACAAAGCCCCGATGCCGTATTCTCATCGAATTGCGGCCAATGCGGGATCGGCTCGGCCCGCTCCAACACTGTTTCATAGCAATGCAAAGCGACACCAGGCGGCATCCCGGCCGCCGGCATGGTGCCGGCATCGCTCAACACCACCACCGCGCGCACGCTCTCCACCTTGGGCGCGACGGCCGCGACAATGGGCAGGAATTGCGGATCGCAGAAGATCACCCGATCCTGGGCATGGTCCATGATGTAGGCGATATCGTCCTGCGACAGGCGGGGATTGATGGTGTTGCAAACCGCGCCGATGCCGGAGATGGCGTAATAAAGCTCCATATGCCGGTCGCTGTTCATCGCCAGCGTGCCGGCGCGGTCGCCCGCTTCGACGCCCAATGCGCGCAGCACCGAGGCCAGCTTGCGAGCCCGCAGCGCCAGCGCGGCGTAGTTGGTGCGGGCGAGCGACCCATCGGGACGGCGGGACACCAGCTCCGCATCGGCGTGATGACGCGCGGCATGCTCCAGGATGGAGGAGATCAGCAATTCATGCCGCTGCATCAGGCCCAACATGCGCAGCTCCGGGCAAGGTTTGCGCTTATTCAGGCACAGCCGGTTGAGGGTGACAACGCTGCACCGCAGCAAGCGGGGCTCACCAACCGCGCCAGCGCCGCAAAACCTCCGTCAAAAAGTCCCGCTCCTTCTCGTTCCTGTCCCAGGCATTGGGGAAATTGGTCGGTGCCACGCGCGGCCGGTGCTTCTCCGCAAGGTCCCCGAAGCGGACCCGCATGGGATGAACCGCGCCTTCGCCGACCAGGATGGCTTCCTGCTGGCCCAAGGTCGGCAGCATGCTGAGAAGCCCCCTCGCCGCGTCCGGCAGCTGGCTGCTCACATAGTCCTGGTCCTGCCGGTTGGACATGCGCAAGGCGATCACCGTGCTGCATTGGGAAAGGATGGTCTCGGAGAGCTCCGACGGGCGCTGCGTCACCAGGCACAAGGACACGCCGTATTTGCGCCCCTCCTTGGCAATGCGCTCGAAGGATGTGCGCGCCGGCTCGAAATTGGGCGCCTCCTTTCTCGGAACATAACGATGGGCCTCATCGCAGGCGATCATGATCGGCATGACATTGCCGCGGTCGCCGCGCACCGCGAAATCGAACACCAGCCGGCATAGCAGCGAAACCACGACATCGGTTATTTCCGACGGCACCGCGGAAATATCGAGAATGGAAATCGGCTTGCGGTCGACCGGGATGCGCAGGATGCGGCCCAATATGTCCGCCATGTCCACATGAACCCCATCGGGGCCGAACATGAAGCGGTAACGGCTGTCCCGCATCATCGCTTCGATGTTGGAGATCAGGCGCAGATAGGGCTGCGACGTATCCGGCCGCAACAGCCTGCCCATCTCATTGTTGATGTGCCAGAGCGCCTCGGTCATGAGATAGGGCGTCGGCGTGTCGACCGTGAGCACCGCCGCCAGCTCAGGCTTCTGCAGGAAGTCGCGCTTGGCATGAACGATCGCGTCTTTGAGGACCTGGGTTTCCCGGCTCCGCGCGAATGGCTCGCGGCTGCACAGGACATGCGCGATTTCGTCAAAGCCGAACAGCCAATAGGGCAAGACAAGATCGTCCGGCGTGATGTTTTCCGCCATGTCGGAAAAGGCCGGCCCGTATTCGCCATGCGGGTCCAGCAACAGCACATGCCCGAAAGGATGCGCCTTGAGCGCTGTCCGCAGGATCAGCGCCAGGGCGCAGGATTTTCCCGCGCCGGTCGTGCCCACGATGGCGGAATGCTTGGAAAAGAAGATTTCCGATTTCAGGTAGGCTGTCTTGTCGGGAAACTGGTGCAGCGACCCGATGGCCAGGGCGGCCGTGCCGGGGCTGCCATAGATGCGCACCATGTCGTCTTCCGTCGCGCGATAGACCGCGGCGCCAAGAACGGGATAGACGGTGACACCGCGGATGAAGTTCTTCTCCGCTTTTCCATCGGCGAATTTCAACTCGCCGAGCAGGTCGATCTCGGCCCGGGCCGATCCACGGGTCCCGCCGGAAGATGCGGATTCAAAGGCGACCCGGTCGACGAAACCAAAGGCGACCGTGGTCGGGGTGGGAATGCGGATGACATCGCCGATCTGGACCAGGCTGTAGGACGGCGCATCGCTGCCGCGATCACCCATCAATTCGCAGGAAATGCGGAACCCCGACACTTCGATCACGGCGCCCAGCCGTTGCACCGTTCGAGACGCGACAGCCGGCTCCTTGTCCATGCCTGCACCTTGCTGGGTATCGAATTTCAACGGAACAGCCAAATGGGGGCATATTGAGGCTGTCCAGTCCATGCCCGCCAGGGACTGCCGACACTGGAAGTATCAAAGTTTTGCGGTCTTTGGAAAGACGGCGGCGCAAACTATGCTTGTGACGCCTTGTCAGCAGAGTCGCACAGGGAGGAAGCGCCATGATCCATTCCCGCCGCCAGGTGCTGGCCGCTGGGGCCGCCCTGCCCCTTCTCGGCAACTGCGCCCGCGCCGCCCCCGGCCCGGTCACGGTTCGCGTGGATCCTTCCAAGAGCCTCGGCCGTATTCCCACCGATTTCATGGGCTTGGGGTATGAGATTTCCTCGGTCGCGGTGCCGGGCCTGCTCTCGGCAAAAAACAACGACTATGTGCAGTTGTTGCTGGGACTTGGGATCCAGGGCCAGGGCGTCCTGCGTATCGGCGGCAACACCTCGGACTTCTCACGCTATGACGCACTTGGCACGCCGGCATCCGCGCCCAAGGCCACGGTGGTCACCGAAGCCAATCTGCACGAACTGCGCGGCTTCCTCGATGCCATCAAGTGGAAGCTGATCTGGGGCCTGAACCTGGGTGACGACAAGCTCGACAATGCGGTGGAAGAGGCGCGCGCCGTGGCCAGCATCATGGGCGACAAGCTGCTGGCGCTGGAGATCGGCAACGAGCCCGACCTTTTTCCGCGCGCCGGCCATCGTGGTGCCGATTACGGCTATCCCGCCTGGCTGGCCGACTATCGACGCTACAAATCGGCCATTCGCGCCGTAGTGCCGCATGCGCCCTTCGCCGGGCCCGATCTGGCGGGCGCCGCCGATTGGATGGAGCAGTTCGCGCGCGATGAACGCGACATCGCGCTCCTGACCGCCCATCATTACATCACGGGCCAGGCCAATCCCGCCGCCACCATCGAAACCATGCTGGCCGACAACCCCAAGTATGACGCGGTGCTGACGCGCTTCCAGGCGGCGGCGCGGGCCGCAGGCAAGCCCTGGCGGATGTGCGAGACCGCGTCCTTCTCCGGCGGCGGCAAGGACGGCGTCAGCAATACCTTCGCCGCCGCGCTATGGGCATTGGATTATCTGTTCGTGCTGGCCGAGCATGGCTGCGCCGGCGTGAACATGGAAACCGGCGTCAATCACCTGGGCTGGATCAGCCATTACACGCCGATCGGCGACGACCTGAAGGGCCATTATGCAAAGGCGCCGGAATATTACGGCCTCTACGCCTTCGCCTTTATGGCGGCAGGTGAATTGGTGGCGGTGGATTGCCAAACCGGCGGGATCAATCTTACCGCCCACGCGGTCTACGGAAATCGCGGCCCCCGTGGTTTGGACACAGGCAAGGCGGTTCGCGTGGCGCTGATCAACAAGGACCTGCGTCAGGATGCGGAGGTATCGGTCACCACGGGGCGAAAAGTCACCTATGCCCGCCCCTTGCTCCTGAGCGCCCCCTCGGCGACCGCGACATCGGGCATAGTCATGGACTGGGCGCCCAATGCGCGCGAAGGCATAAAGCCCGAGAAAGACGGCGCCGTGCGCGTGCATGTTCCTGCCGCCAGCGCCACGCTGGTGTGGCTGGAGATCTAAAAGGGCGCGGGTCTTTTGTTCCCTGGCGTCGTCGCGCGTGCTGTGAGCCATGGCCCGCGAAGCGGGTGAACAGGTCCTGCGGACCTGTGAAAATGGCGAACGCCGCGAGCTTAAGCGAGCGGCCGAGCAAACGGATGGGCTCCGCGTGTTGCCTACGCTGCCGCTAGGCAACCCTAGCCAGCGAACAAAATCACTCGCGCCGCAGCTGTTATTATATCCGGGACAATATTAGGACACCCGCTCGAGTCCGTTCGCCTTCCATACCGGCGCGGCCGCCGCGCGGGTGATATAAGCAACGAAGGCCGCCGCCGCCGCAGGCTCGGCGCTGCGCGACGAGATCGCCACATCACCGTCCAGCCAGGCATGCAGTTCGGGCGGCAACGCTCCCACCACCGACACTGCCGGATCGCGGGTCTCGCATTCCAATTGCAGCGCCATGTCGGCGCCGTCCTTGATGCCTTTCACGCCATTGCCGTTCATGATCAGCACTTCATGGGTGCCGGCAAATTGCGGCCGCTGCAGGATGTCGTGGATGATCATCGCCTGCGCGCTCTTTTCATCCTTCCAAGGGCTGGAATAGGCGACATGCCGCGCCGCGTGCAGCGCGGATGCCAGCTTGGCGGTGGTGGAAATGTCGGGATGCGGCGCGCCGGCCGGAACGATCATCACGATCTGGACCCGTCCCAGCTCCTTGCGGCTGCCCGCGACCACGCCTTTATCGGCGGAGAGCTGGTCCATCAGGTTTTTGGGCAGCATCACCACATCGGCGGCCGGTGAGCCGTTTTTGATGGTGTCCATCATCGCGCCCATGCCGGTGGATTTTACCGTGACCTTGATGCCGGTTTCCCTGGTATAGGCCGCCGCCAAATCGTCGATGCCGGCGAATTTCACAAAGCCAGGCGCCAGCACGGTCAGGTCGGCAGCCCGCGCGGTGGCGAAGGAAAAGACCGTCAGGACGGCGGCGAGCAATAGGCGCATGGTTTTCCCCCGGCAAATTCCGGCCTTGCGACGGAGTCGGCTTTCTAACCTTGCGGGCCATCCGACACGATACGCGAGCCGTGGCGCAAGGTAATACGACGACCGGGGTTCTCTGCAAGCGCGGCCTTGAAGATGGCGCGCGCCAAAGAAACTTTCGACGCCCGGGCAAGAACGCGCTCGACCTGGGAATCGGTTTCGTTCCAAAGCTCTATGAAATAGGGCAGCTCGTCGTTTCTGTCCGTCGCGACCTGGGCTGCCTTGGTCTGATTCCGGATCCTGTTCTGTCGGCCTGCCGTCATGGATCGCCCCCTGCATGCCACCGGCAGCGCCGGCATAGACGAGGCCTAGTCTTCGAGTGGGTTCCACCGCGCCACAATGCGGTTCTTGTGCCGCAGTGTCACATAGTGATGCGGGTATTCCTTGGTTGCTTCATAATAGGCAGCATATCCGATGCTGCCGTTCGCGGTCATTGCCACAATCTGGTCGACTGCAGTTCGATCTTCATTCCAGACCTCGACCTTGTAGGCCAGGTCTTCGCCTTCCAGGGGTGTCTGGCCGGAGGCTTTGCCGTGAATACCGCCCCCATTGCCTCCCCCCTGGGTTGCCAGACGGTAATGGGAGATCGGCAAGGGAACTCTTGCGTATTGAAGAATTGCCATCTGCATAGCGCGCCCGCTGAAAGTCGGTTACGCTATTGGTAATCTTCTGAGGCCGGGCTGCAAGAGAAATTAATTGGCCAATTAATTGGCCCATGAGGGCGTGATTTTTGGTCAGTCCCAAAATACCTGAGCTGGTCAGCAGCATAGAGGATGAGCAGCTCCGCCGGCTGCTCGATTCCATCAGCGACTATGCCATTTTCATGCTCACGCCCGAGGGGCGGGTTGCAAGCTGGAACGCCGGGGCATTCGAGATAACCGGCTACAGATCAACGGAAATCATGGGACAGAGCTTTGCACGCTTTTTCCGCGCAGAGGACCTGCGCAATGGGTTGCCGGACCAAATCCTCAGCAATGCATTGAAAACCGGACGGTCGGAACGGGAGGGGTGGCAGATCCGCAAGGATGGCACCCGTTTCTGGGCGATCACGATCGTACGGCCGGCTCACAATTCAACCGGGGAACTGATCGGCTTTGCCCAGATTACCCGCGATATCACGGAACGCCGCGCCGCCCAGAAGGCGCTGCTGGACAGCGAGCATCGCTTTCGTTTGCTGGTGGAAGGCGTCACCGATTACGCCATCTACATGCTGGATCCCAGCGGCATAGTCACAAATTGGAACAGTGGCGCGGAGCGCCTGAAGGGCTATACGGCGGATGAAATCGTCGGACAGCATTTCTCCCGCTTCTATCCGAAAGAGGAACGCGCGGCGGGAATGCCGGCGCGGGTTTTGGAAACGGCGGCACGCGAGGGCCGATATGAAGCGGAAGGCTGGCGCATTCGCAAGGACGGAAGCCGGTTCTGGGCCTCCGTCGTCATAGATGCGATCCACAGCAGTAGCGGCGAGTTGCTGGGATTCGGCAAAGTCACCCGCGATATCAGTGAACGCCGCACCGCGCAGCAAGCCTTGCGGGAAAGCGAGCGGCAATTCCGGCTTCTGGTCGAGGGCGTGCGCGATTATGCGATTTACATGCTGGACCCCAACGGCATCGTGGCGAGCTGGAATTCCGGGGCCGAACGGATCAAGGGCTATCAGGCAAACGAGATCATCGGCCACCATTTTTCGCGGTTCTATGTGGAAAGCGACAGGGCCGCCGGCATGCCCACCCGCGCCCTGGCGACCGCGGAGCAAGAGGGCCGTTTCGAGTCGGAAGGCTGGCGAGTGCGCAAGGATGGCAGCACCTTTTGGGCCAGCGAGGTGATCGACCGTATCCGGGATGAAAAGGGCAATATTCTCGGTTTTGCCAAGATCACGCGCGACGCCACCGAACGCCGGGAAGCGCAATTGGCACTGCAGAGCGCGCAAGCCGAGCGCCACCAGGCCCAGAAAATGGAAGCCTTGGGCCATCTCACCGGCGGTGTCGCACATGACTTCAACAATCTTCTGATGATCATCAGCGGCCAGAACCACACGCTGAAACGTTTGGCGGCGGATAATCCGCGCGGTGTCCGTGCGGTTGAAGGGATTGAAACCGCAATCGCGCGCGGCGCCTCTCTCACCCGGCAGCTGCTGTCTTTTTCGCGGCGGCAGGCCCTGGATCCACGAGCGATCGAGGTCGGTCCCCGTCTCGAATCCTTCAAATCCATGCTGTTGGGAACAATGGGTGGCTTGACCGTCCTGACAAGCGTTCCGCCCGGTACCTGGCCCATCACGGTTGATCCGAATGAGTTGGAGCTTGCCTTGCTCAATCTGGTGATCAATGCCCGGGATGCGATGCCGTCTGGAGGGACAATTGCGATCAGCGCGGAGAATGCCACACTGGCGCCGAAGGATACGCCCGCCGGTATCGAAGGCGAATTCGTCGCAGTGACGGTCTCTGATACGGGAACCGGGATAGCGCCCGACGTCCTGCCAAAGATCTTCGATCCATTCTTTACGACCAAGCAGGTCAACAAGGGCTCCGGCCTGGGACTCTCGCAAGTCCACGGTTTCACCCATCAGTCCGGCGGTACGGTGACGATAGACAGCGAACTTGGCAAAGGCACCAGCATTACACTGTTCTTGCCGCGTTCGATAACGACGCCCGCGCAACTCGATGTCGAAACACACGACGCCCCCGCCGAGGACGGAGCAATCCTGCTGGTCGAAGACAATCCCGAAGTGGCCGAAGCCACGCAAAACATGCTACAGGAACTGGGTTATACCGTCGAAACGGTCAAGGACAGCCAGGCGGCGCTCCACGCCTTGTCGCTGCGGCTTCCGCGACTGGTTCTGACCGATATCATCATGCCCGGCGAAATGGATGGCGTTGCGCTGGCGCGCAAGATTCGGGAGCAGTATCGCGACTTGAGCATCGTGTTGCTGACCGGATACAGCCGGAGCAATTCCGCCGAACTCGGATTTCCCCTGCTGCGCAAGCCCTTCAATCTCGCTGAACTGGGACGAACGATCCGGGCGACATTGGCGGCCAAAGGCTCACAACCCGACAATCTCGTGCGGCTGATCCCACCGCACATGAAGCGCTAGCTCGCGGACGGGGCGGCAACCACATTTGTCATTCCCCGCCGAACGAAGCGCGGTCGGAGTATAAAGTTCACGACCCGCAATATCACAGTGTCATCCCCGGCGAGCACGAGCGCTAGCGAGTGCGAGGGAAGGGGACCCAGGTGCCAACCACCGTGACGGTGTCAAGCACCTGGGTCCCCTTCCCCTTGCGAAGCTCCCGCTTCGCTCGGCCGGGGATGACATTATGAGGCATTCAGTGCCCTTGGCCGCTCATGCTGCCATTGGACATGGACCCGCCCGACATCGACCCATTGGTCATGGCGTGCTTGTCCTTTTTCTTGCTCTTCATCTTGTCGTGATCCGTCGAACCGGTCATCGACCCCGACATGGCGCTATGCGACATGGAGCCATCCGACATCGAGCCGTTGGAGGTGGAACCGTTGGACATGGAGCCGCCGGATGCGGCCTGCGCCAAAGCCGAACCGGTAATGCCAAAGCTGACGAACAGGGCCAGGACGGCCGTCTTCCCGAAAGTTGTCTTCATTGCTTTTCTCCTCAAAAAAGCCGCGGGTCCCACGGCCGGTCGTTCCAACATGCTGGAACAGGGTTGGCGGACTCACGCGATACGTCAGTCCACATCATTCACATCTCGTCATCGCGCCGCGGCCACAATGGCGCCGCCCGGACCTTTCTGCACCAGCACGGCATCCTTGAGGCCCGCCTGGGTCGCGGGCGGGAGCGGAAAGTCCACCGCAGCGCCGCTCCAGGCACCCAGCTTCACCAATTGCTTGACGACATTCCTGTGCGGCAGGGTCAGGCCGCCATTCTCCCCGCGTGCGATAGGCACATTCTCGATTCGGGGATCAAAGCGCACCAGCCAGACGTCGTACCGGACGCCTTTGCCGATGGTCATGCGGATGGTCACGTCTTCGCCCACATGCGCTTGGCCCGCATTTATCTCAACCGGAGGAGCGATGAGGTTCGCCTCGCGGCGGATCAAGGATTCCAACTCGGTCTTGTCGGTGCCGGTGATGTCTGCCCTGCCATTGACGATGACCTGCGGGGTATAGACATTGCTGTGATGCAAGCCATGGGCATAATCCCATTGCCGCGCGGTATATTGCGGCGAAGCAAACGTATCCTTCCAGCCCAGTTGGTCCCAATAGGTCACACCGAAACTCAAGGTCAGGAGATCGGGCCGGTCGCTCAACGCCATCACATTGGCATTGGCCGGCGGGCAGCTGGAACAGCCCTGGCTCTGGAAAAGTTCCACCACCGTCAGGGGCGCCTGCGGCGCGGCCTTTACCGGACACAAGGCAAAGGCCAGGCCGCCAAGGATTGTTGTGCTGATCACATGGATGTGTTTCATGAACGGATATTCGTGCCTCGCGGAACGCGGGTTACAGACGAAAAGCGGCAATTTCAGATTCCGGCATACCATTCATAGCCGCGGTCTTCCCAATAACCGCCCCGCCCGCTGGCGATATTGGCGAAGCTGTCGACAATCTCGATGCGTTCGACATATTTGGCCTGCTTGTAGCCGAGTTGCCGCTCCACCCGCAGCCGCAACGGCGCGCCGTGCGGCACATCCAGCGCCTTGCCGTTGAAACCATAGGCCAGGATCGTTTGCGGATGGAAAGCATCGCGCAGGTCGATGCTCTCATAATACTGGCCGGGGCTTTGCTCACCGCCCTTGGACGGCTCGCCGGTCAGGTTATCGGCGCAATGAAACACGGCATAGCGTGCATTCGGCTGGAGTCCTGCCGCTTTCAACAACAAGCCAACCGGCACGCCGGTCCACATGCCGATCGCGGTCCAGCCTTCGACACAGTCGTGCTTGGTGATCTGGGTGCGGCGGGGCAATCGCCGCAGCTCGGCAAGCGACAACGACAAGGGCTTTGTCACCAGCCCGTCGATCTTCAGCCGCCAATCCGCGAAATTCTGCGCCGCATGGGCATTGTATTCCGGCGTGCCGGGATTGTAAGTGCCATTTGGCTTGAAGAAGGGCGAGATGTCCGACGGACTGTATTCCCGCGCCAGCCGGTCGGGGTACAGCAAGCCGCGCTGCGCGGTCTTGGTCCAATCTTCCACGGCGTGAAAAACGCGTGCGAAATCGGTATCCAAGGTCAGCTTGTCGGTATTGGCAATCAGCAGGCCCGCGCCGGCAAAGCCGCCCAGTATCGCCACACGCCGCGTGATGATCTTCGCGCCGGCCATCAGGCCTCATCCTTCAATTGACAATCCTTGGCGTGATGGCCGTGATGGTGGTGGTCCTGGGGAATGCGATAATCCCCCGTCAGCATCGAGCGTATCTCATTGATCGGCCCGGCCAACATCACTTCCACCAGATGCACGATCACGAACAGCACGATCAGGCTGGCGCAAATGAAATGGATGCTGCGGGCCGATTGCCGCCCGCCGAACACATCCAGCAGCCAGGGAAAGAAAGCGTTGAAACCCGGCGACATGGTCAGGCCCGTCAGCACCATCAACGATACCAGCAGGATCACGCCCAGATAGGCCAGCTTCTGCAGCACATTGTAGCGCCGCGCCGCGTCCCCGCTGGGGTGCTTGAGCTTGATATGGTCCAGGATGGAGCGGGGAATGGAACGGATATCGGCGCGCGTGGGCACAATATCGCGCTGGATGTGCCGGACCCACAGGCTATAGATCAGGTAGGCGAGCCCGTTGATCACCAGGACCCAGGCAAACAGGAAATGCCAGTGCCGCGCATCGGCCAGGTCCTGGAAGCTGGGAATGGTCAGCCAGTCCGGCCAGCCGCGCGCCTGGAATTCGCCGTTCACCTTCGACCAGCCCAACACGCCGGTGGTCTGGAAGTGCCAGGGCCCGACCTGGGTCACACCTTGCGGACCGGCGGGCGTGTCGACGGCGTCCAGGGAGAAAAACGGCGTATCGCCATCGGTGCCATACAGGCCCCAATACAGTCGCGGATGGGCGTTGAAGATGTTCAGCCCACTGCCCAGCAGGAACAGGATGCAGAGCGCATTGATCCAATGCGTCAGCCGCACCAGGGCGCGATGGCGATAGAAGCCGTGCGGCTCCTTGACAGGGGCAAAGGCCGAATGCCACGCCCGCGCCAGCCAGTTCTTGGGTCCCAAAGTCGCCACTCGCTCCTCCCACTTGGCCTTATCTTCGCATCGGAACGCGGCCGGTTACAGCCGGCAGGATAAGTATTTCCAGGTCGGCGGACCAGGGCATGGGGTTCGCCGATCTACCGGCGGTGTCCGGCTTTCTAAAAGATTGTCATTCCCGCGCAAGCGGGAATCCAACTTCGGCTGGCATAACCGTTTGACAAAGAAGTTGGATGCCCGCTTTCGCGGGCATGACAAGTTTGAGGTGACGCCAAAGGGAAAACAACTAAGCGCTAACGCCACCAAACCTGGCCTTCCACTCCGCCACCTGCTCGTCGCTGATCTTGGCCACCAGCACTTCCGGCGCCTTGATCGTCTGGCCGGGCGTGAGTTCATCTAGCGCCTCGGCCATCGGCACATCCGGAAACGGAATTACGCCGGCGCGATAGCCCACCGGTTGGATGCATTCATGGATGGTCCCGGCGAAGGACGGCATCACCGGCCAGATCAGGTGCGCGAACTGGTGCACCAAATTCAGCCCCATGCGCACGCCCACCGCCGCCTTGGCGCGGTCGGTTTTGATGTGAGTCCAGGGCGCCGCCTTGGTCAGATATTCGTTGCCCGCCACCCAGATGGCGCGCAGTTCCGCCAGCGCCTTGCGGAATTCGGCATCTTCCATGAACTGCGCATATTGCGCGATGCGGCGGTCCAGTTCGGCGATCAACGCCTTTTCTTCCTCGCCATATTCGCCTTCACCCGGCACCTGGCCGTCGAAGCGCGCGACGCAGAATTTGGTGACGCGGTTGACAAAATTGCCCAACACATCGGCCAGGTCCTTGTTGATCACTCCGGCGAAATGCTCCCAGGTGAAATTGCTGTCGCCGCCTTCCGGCGCATTGGCGATCAGGTAATAGCGCCACCAGTCGGCCGAGGCGACGTCCAGCGCCGTGTCCATGAAGATGCCGCGCTTTTGCGAAGTGGAAAACTTGCCGCCGTCATAATTCAGCCAGTTGAAGCCTTTCAGCCGGTCCACCAGCTTCCAGGGCTCGCCTGAAGCCATGATGGTCACCGGGAATCCCACGGTATGGAAAGGCACATTGTCCTTGCCCATGAATTCCCAATAGATGACGTCCTTGGCCTTGTCGCCGAACCACCAGTCCTTCCAGGCATCGCCGCGTCTGTTCTTGTCGGCCCATTCCTTGGTCGAGGCGATATACTCGATCGGCGCATCGAACCAGACGTAGAAGACCTTGCCCTTGAGCTTGCCATCGGCAATGTCGTCCGGCACCGGAATGCCCCATTCCAGGTCGCGCGTGATGCCGCGATCTTGCAACCCCTCGTCCAGCCATTTGTAGGCGATCGAGGTCACCAATTGCGGCCAGTCATTCTTGTGGCTGTCGATCCAGGCGCGCAACTTGTCCGCGAACTGCGACTGCTTCAGGAACAGATGGGTGGAATCGCGGATCGCGATATCCTGGGCGCCGGACACCGCCGAGCGCGGGTTTATCAGGTCAACCGGATCCAGCACCCGCGTGCAATTCTCGCACTGATCGCCGCGTGCGAGGGTGTAGCCGCAATGCGGACAGGTGCCGATCACATAACGATCGGGCAGGAAGCGGCCATCGGTGGCGGAATAGGCCTGGCGGGTGGTGCGCAATTCCAGCCAACCATTCTTCCAAAGCGCCCTGGCGAAATGCAGCGTCAGTTCATGGTTCTGCGGCGAGGACGAGCGCCCGAAATTGTCCCAGGCCAGGCTGAACTTGTCGCCCAACTCCTTCTGCACCCCATGCCACTTGGCGGCATATTCGGCGACGGGCGTGCCCTCCTCCAGCGCCGCCAGTTCCACCGGGGCGCCATGCTCGTCGGTGGCACAGATCGCCAGGGTGTCATAGCCCCGGGACCGGCAGTAGCGGGCGAAGATATCGGCCGGAAGCATGGACCCGACCAGGTTGCCCAGGTGCTTGACCCCGGCGACATAGGGGATGGCGGAGGTGATCAGGATGCGGCGGGTCATGTTCTGCTATATAGAAGTGAGAAGAGCATCAGTCCTCATACAAGGGGACAGCCGAGGAAGCAAAAGGGGAGCTTTATGTCATCCGGGACGTCGAAATTTGTCATATTTGCAATGGGTTCTGCCACGATCCTCGCGGGCTGGTTGAGCCCCGCGGCGGCCCAGAATCGCCCCGCTCCCCCGCCTGCTGCCAGTGTCATCCCCGCCAGCACCCTGGACGGGCTGCCCCATCACGACATTTCCAATGGGATCGTCTCCGCCAAGGTCTATCTGCCGGGCGAAGGCGGTCTCTATCGCGGCACCCGCTTCGACCGCACCGGCGTGATCACTCACGCCACTTATAAGGGCCAGGACTATGGCCGCTACTGGTTTTCCAGCTACTCCCCCGCCGTGCATGACTTCATGTGGCAGAACGGCCAGGTCACCGTCTCCACCGCCAGCGGCGCCGCCGGTCCTGTCGAGGAATTCACCGCTATTGGCTATGACGAAGCAGGCCCCTGCCGCGAAGCGGCAAAAGAAAAAGAGTGTGGCGGCAAGTTCCTCAAAATCGGCATCGGCATCCTCAAGCGCGACACCGATGCTTACGACTTCGTCCATACCTATCCGGTGGTGAACGAGGGCAAACGCTCATCCAGCGCCACCAAGACCAGTGTGCGCCTGACCCACCAGCTGTCCGACAAGGACACCGGCTATGGCTACAGCTATACCAAGACCGTGCGGCTGGTTCCCGGCAAGGCCCAGATGGTGATCGAGCATGTGCTGACCAACACCGGCAAGAAGCCGATCGAAACATCCGTCTATTGCCACAACTTCCTGACGCTCAGCGCTGAAAACGCGCCCGGCAACGAGAATGTCACCATCACCGCGCCGTTCAATATCACCGCCGCCAAGCCCTTCGAGCCCGGTGCGGCGGAAGTCAGCGGCAAGACCATCCGCTATCTGCGGCCGGTGAAGGAAGGCGAGAGCGTCACCTCGCCGATCAGCGGTTTCGGCAACAGCGTCAGCGATTTCGATTTCAAGGTGGTCAACACCAAGACCGGCTTCGGCCAGCGCATCCGCGCCGACCAGCCGCTGGCGCGGATCAATTTCTGGTCCATCCGCACCAATGTGAGCTGGGAGCCCTATATCGCCATCTCGCTCAAGCCAGGCGAGACCAAGCGCTGGACTTATACCTACGATTATTTCGGCCCCGGAGAGGGTTGAAGTGAGGGTTGAAGTGAGGGCTGAGTTGCGGCGCGTGGCGGTTCTCGTCGCTGGCCTGGCGGGCATTTGCGCAAGCGCAAATGCCCAGCCCGGAACGCTTCCCGCCACTGCGCTGGAAGACTTCCCGCACGTGCAGATCTCCAACGGCTTGATCACCGCCCAGGTCTATCCGCCGGGCGAGAAGCAGCTCTATCGCGGCACCCGATTCGACCATGCCGGGGTGGTGTTCCATGTCACCTATAAGGGCCAGGATTTCAGCACCTATTGGTTCGAACGTTTTCTCACCGATCCACGCGAAACCGGCAAGCAACCCGCCGGCACGCAAACCGCCTGCTGCGCCACCAGTGGCCCGGTGGAGGAATTCGCCGCCGTCGGCTTTGAAGACGCTGGCCCCTGCCGCGAAGCGGCCAATGAAACAAAGTGCGGGCGCTTCCTCAAGCCCGGCATCGGCATCTTCAAGCGCGATAATGACGATCCGCTACGCTTCCCCACTCTGCCCGCGCTGAACGAAGGCAGGCGCGGCTTCAAGGCAACCAAAAACAGTGCCCGCTTCACCCAGGATCTGCGGGACCCGCAATCCGGCTATGGCTACAATTATATAAAGACCGTGACATTGGTGCCTGGCAAGGCGCAGATGACCATCACTCATGTCCTGAAGAACACCGGCACGAAGGACATCGTCACCACCGTCTATTGCCACAACTTCCTGACGCTCAGTCCCGGCAGCGAGCATATGGTGATCACCGCGCCTTTCAACTGGAGCGCGGAAAAACCGCTGCAGCCGGAACTGGTGAAGCTGGACGGCAAGACCATCCGCTATCTGGCGCCGATCCCCAAAGGCGTGACCACAATCAGCCTGATGAGCGGCTTCGGCAGCAGCGCCAGCGATTATGACTTCACCGTCACCAACAGCAAGACAGGTTTTGGCGAGCGCATCCGCGCCGACCAACCGATCGTCAAGATCAATATGTGGTCGATCACCAGCACTTACAGTCTGGAGCCTTACATCGCCATATCGCTCAAGCCCGGCGAGACCAAACGCTGGACTTACACCTACGATCTATTCGGACCTGGGGAGGAAAAGAAATGAGAACGCCCACCGTCGCCGCGTTGTTGCTGGCTTCCGCCGGCATTGCCACCTTGGCCTATGCCCCATTGGCATTTGCTCAAGGCAACGCGCCCTTCATGCCGGTCGACCCCCGTGCCACCTCTCCGGCCAGCGCGCTGGACAATTTCCCCAACAAGGTGATCGACAATGGCATCGTCTCGGCCAAGGTCTATCTGCCGGTCGAGTTCGGCTTCTATCGCGCCACCCGCTTCGACCATGCCGGCATGGTCACCCACATCACCTATAAGGGCCAGGATTATGGCCGCTACTGGTTCGTCAAGACGTCGCCAGCGGTGAAGAACTTCACCTACGACGCCGACGGCCTGGTGGCGCACAACAGCAACATCGCGGCCGGCCCGGTGGAGGAGTTCGGTGAGAATGGTTTCGACGCGGCGGGCCCGAACGGACGCTTCCTCAAGATCGGCGTGGGTATATTGGGCCGCGACACCGACAAGTATGATCGCTTCCACACCTATCCCATTCTGAATGAGGGCAAGCGAACCACCACCGCCACCAAGACCAGCATCCGCTTCGACCAGACCGTCTCGGGCGATCCGTCGGGCTATGGCTACAGCTACACCAAGACGGTGCGGCTGCTGCCGGGCAAAGCCACCTTGGTGATCGAGGATCGGCTGAAGAACACCGGCAAAAAGCCCATCGACACCACCGTCTACAACCACCATTTTATGACGATCAGCCCCGGCGAAGACGGCGTGGAATTGCAGGCGCCCTTCGCCCTCGCGCATTCCCGCCCCATGCCTTCGGATGTGGTCAAGTTCGACGGCGCGCGCATGACCTATCTGCGCGGACTGACTGGCCAGGAGCAGGTCGCCAGCGACTTGACGGGTTTCACCAATGCGGTCGCCGACAATGACTTCCGCGTCACCAACACCAAGACCGGCTATGGCGTGCGCATCCGCGCCGACATGCCGGTGACGCGGCTGTTATGGTGGTCGGTGCCCTCCACCATGGGGATCGAGCCCTACATGGACGTCAAGCTGAAGCCCGGCGAGGAAAAGCGTTGGACTCACACGCTGGACTATTACGGCCCCGGCGATTCAAAATAGCCGCGACTCGATCAAGCAAGAACCAGCATGAAATGGAGTGTCGTTTTCGCAGGCGCGGCCATCGCCACGGCGGCTATGGCCCAGCCGGTCCAGCCGCCGCCCACCACCAGCACGCCGGTCGGCGCGCTGCTGGCTACCGCGCCCGCCGTCACCATCGCCAATGGCTTGATCATCGCCAAAATCGCCCGGATCGACGCGGCGCGCGGCTTCTATAACGGCACGCGCTTCGACCAGGCGGGTGTGATCACCAGCCTGACCCTGAACGGCAAGGACTTTTACGGCCCCTGGTTCGAGGTCCGGTGAAATCCTTCCAGCGACTTGATCCGGTCGGCGAACGCATCCTGCATGCCGGCAAAGATGATCAGGCCGCCGCCTGGCGTCTGTATCTGCTCTTCAAAGGCCTTGAAGCCGTCCCGCTCGCCCAGTCCCAGCTGCCGCAGCTTGGCCTCGATCAGCCGCTTGGAAGAATCCTTCAGCGACTTCTCCACTTCACGGATACACACCGCCAACAACCCGCGCTGCAACAGGCAATGTTCGATCAGCAGCTCCGCGAAAAAATGCGACTTGCCCGATCCCCGCCCGCCATAGGCGCCCTTGTAACGCGATGGACTGAGCAACGGCACAAATGCGCTAGCCGTCTCAATCCTGAGAATCCGTCGCGCTCTGCGCACCCGCCTCGTCTTGGCTTTCGCTGTTTTGCGCATGCTGCCCCGGAAAAACAATGACCCGCTTGATGCAGGCGAGCGCCCGTGCGCCGCCATCCTCGCTGGCCGGACCGCGCCCCACCCTGCCCCAGCCCCGGTCCAGCAGGACCTTCGCCGCCGACAGCCGCGGCGCCGTGGGGCCTTCCGCCTGGTTCATGATGGCGACAAGGACCTTGATCGCCGCCCTGCCGTGCCTGCGCGCCAGCGCCCCGATATCCGCCGCCTTGCCTTTGCTTTTCATCAAATTTGTCATGGCCGGGCTTGACCCGGCCATCCATCTTTCAACCGCGAGGTCGAGGAAAAGAAAAGCCCGCATCGGCTCTCGAAGGAAGCGCGTCACCCGCACTTCCTCACCATGGCAAAAGACATACCCGAATTAGAAAACCCGGATCAAAGCGGGCATGAATTTTG
>DATBCP010000516.1:0-3148 GCA_036270435.1 Rhizomicrobium sp.
AAAGCGGGCTGACACTCGACTCGCCTGCGCCCTTTGCAGCCGGCAGATCGCTGGGTGAAGCTCTGCTGACGCCGACCCGGCTTTATGTGCGTGCTGCCTTGGAAGCCATGCAGACGGGCGGCGTCAAGTGACTGGCCCATATCACCGGCGGCGGCATAACCGACAACCTGCCGCGCTGCCTGCCGGAAGGATTGGATGCGGAAGTGGACCTGGACACGATCTCGGTGCTGCCGGTTTTCCAATGGCTGGCAAGCGAGGCGGGCATCGCCGAACGGGAAATGCTGCGCACGTTCAATTGCGGCATCGGCCTGGTGGCGGTGGCGGATGAAAAGAATGCTGGCCATGTCATCGACGCTTTCCAAGAGGCCGGCGACCGTGCCGCGCGCATCGGCAAGCTGGTGCCTGGCTCAGGAGAGGCCAAAGTCGTGTATCGCGGAGCGTTGAAGCTTTGACCCCCTCTTCTTCTGCGAAGCGCGTCGCGGTTTTGATCTCCGGACGCGGCAGCAATCTGGGCGCCCTGATCGCGGCGCAGGACGCCAGCTACCAGATCATCCTGGTGATTTCCAATGTCGAAGGCGCAGGCGGCTTGGAGAAAGCCCGGACGGCGGGTATCGCGACCTCGGTCATTCCCCATGCCGGAAAAAATCGCGATGCTTTTGATGCCGAATTGGACGCGGCGTTGCGCGCGGCCAATGCCGAGCTGGTGGTGCTGGCGGGCTTCATGCGCATTCTATCCGATCGTTTTGCGCGGGACTGGGAGGGGAAGCTGATAAACATTCATCCCTCTCTGCTGCCGGCTTATAGAGGCGCCAAGGTCCATGAGCGGGTGATTGCGGCAAAGGAAGCGGTCAGCGGCGCCAGTGTGCATTTCGTGGTGCCGGAACTGGATGCCGGTCCGGTGATCGCCCAGGCCAAGGTGCCCGTACATCCTTCCGACACGCTTGAGACTTTGGCGGAGCGCGTGCTGGCGGTGGAGCACCAGCTATACCCCGAAGCGCTCAAGCTGCTCGCGTCGGGAAAGGTCAGGCTCGAGAATGGCCTGGCGGTGTTCAGCTAGACAGGCGGCTCGGGCCACGGGCCATGCCCCAAAACATCATCCCCATGAGACAGGGAAGAAGGACGGCTCCCGCATTGACCAGCGCATGCGGATTGACGACCACGCCACTCGCGATTTCGAACGGTCGATTCATCAGGCTACCTGTCATATCCATGATGAGCGCCAGGAAAAATGGCACATAGGCCGCGCCTGCTTTGCGGAGCAAGCGCCATATCGCGCCAACATAGAGCAGCCCCGATACAATCCAGAACATCAATATCCAGCTTGGCACCGTCTCCAACAGCGGAGTGAAACGGTGATAGTCGTGACCAGCGGTCTGGGCGCCGAACAGTTGCAACAGCCACTGGTCTTGCAGGCGATAAGCCATGACCATGGCCGGCGCAAAAAATTCCCGCATTGCCAGGAGCGAGGTCAAGCTTGCAAGTGTCCAGCGCGCCGGTCGCGAATGCAACAAGCCCAAGGTCCGCTCGCCATAGCTTGCAATCAAGCACCCAACCGCCCAGCGCAACGCTTCGCGATCCTCTTCGATGGATTGCATTTCATTCTGCATGGCGTCACCCCAAGCTTTGTCGCTTGATGGCATGACCCAGGTCGCGTGACGCATAAGCGCGTTGGCGACCTGCCGCGGCACGTCCGTCATGCCTTAGCCCCCAGCAAAGCGCTTGTGGTGCGGCGCGCCGGGACAATCTGCTCACGCGCAAACGAGAGCCCAGCTGGCGTCAAGCGATAGACATGGCGTGGTGGCTTGCCGGAAATTTCGGATTGGCGCCACTCCGCTTCCAACAACCCCTGATCGGAAAGCCGCAACAGGACCGGGTAAAGCGTCCCCGATTGCAATCCAGTTTGCTTCATCAGCGCATAGCCATGCTGCCAGGCCGATGCGTCCTTCAATAGAACGGCCAATAGGCGATCCGTCTGGGTGGAGTGAATGGATTTTCGTCCCATGAAATAAATCTATATATGTAGATTTATTAGTCAAGTGTCTCCCATTCAATATTTCCCGCCCTGCATCCAGCCGATGAAGGGCGGCTTCAAATCGCAAGGCAGCGCCAAGGCATAGGCGCCGGCGGTCAGGAAGTTGCAATAGGACGGGCCCTTGGGCGGCGGCGGCAGGGTCTTGTACATGGTGAGGATATAGAGATTGTACTGGCCGGTGGGCAGGTTCTCGCGATAGACGAACGACCCGCCCAAAAAGCCGTAGATGCAGAACACCCATATCAGGATTATGGCGGTCCAAGTCAGCCACTTCATCATCCCAGCCCCGCAATCTGTTGCGAAATCTCCCACAGTCTTTTGGCGTCTTCATCGTTGCGCGCTTCCGCGGTCGGTGTGGCGGGCTTGCATTCATAGAAATATTGACCGCTGACCGCGGCGACCTCGGGCGATGAGGCCAAATAGATGATGGTCTTGGCGCCCTCTTCCGGCGAGATGGCGCCGATCGGCTTGGCCACTTTCAGCACGGCGCGCACGATACCGCCGCTGTCGTTGCCGAAGCGGGTGGCGACAAAGCCCGGATGCAGGGCATTGGCGGTGACGCCACTGCCGGAAAGGCGCCGCGCCAGTTCGCGGTTGAACAGGATGTTGCAGAGCTTGGATCGGGAATAGACCGGAAAGCCGTTATAGCCGCGCCGCGATTGCAGATCGTCGAAATCCAGCCTGGCGCCGCGATGGGCATTGGAGGCGACGGTAACGATGCGCGCACCCGTCTTCAATTTTCCCAGCAGCAAATTGGTGATGACGAAATAGGCCATGTGGTTGAGGGCGAAGGTCATCTCCAGCCCGTCTTCGGTCTCGATCCTCTTGTTGAACAAGGCGCCGGCATTGTTGATCAGGACATCGATCTGGGGCTCGCGCGCCAGCTCGGCGCCGATGCGCTTCATTTCCGCCAAACGCGACAAGTCGGCCATGTGCACGGCATGGCTGACCTTGGGATTGGCCCTGTTGAGTGCGGCCATGGTGTCATCGGCGCGCGCCTTGTCACGGGCAGTGAAGACGATGCGGGCACCCTGTTCCGCCAGACGCACAGCCGCGATCTCGCCGATACCGGAGGTTGCACCCGTTATGACAACGGTTTTGCCGTCCATAAGAAAA
>DATBCP010000517.1:0-1859 GCA_036270435.1 Rhizomicrobium sp.
GTGCGCATGTCTGGCTCCCATGTGTTTTTGTGCAGATGGAAACGCGCGTTGCGACAACGCGGTTCCTGTTTTGGGAAATCACAGGAAAACGCCATGTTTTCGCGGGGTTGCGGACTTGTGGAGCGAGGCCGCAATGGTGCAATATTGCGGCGAAAAGGCGGCATGCACGGCATCACGCCCGCCGGTTCCCAAATAAGCGGGTGCGAGACTTCCGGTTACTCAAGAACAGCGCAGGCGGATCAGATCCGCTCCAACCGGGTATCGGCATCGCCGAATTTGTCCAGCTTGACGCCGAAACGATCCATCAGCGACAGGTAGAGGCTGCACATTTTGCGCTTGTCTTCGCTTTCGCCGAGATAGTTCAGGCTGCGTCCCGTCTGCAGCGTCCCGCCCAATCCACCTGCCAGCACCAGCGGCAGGCGGCTGTTGTCGTGCTTGCGGCCCACGAACATGTTGGAGAGGAACATCAGGCAGCTATTGTCCAGGACGGTGCCATTGCCTTCCTTCATGCTGTCGAGCTTGGAGGCCAGATAGGCATACTGGCTGACATGGAAACGGGCGATGCGCTCGTAATTGTCGCTGGCATTGTCGTGGCTGGCGGCGTGATGGCCTTCCTTGACGTCCAGGAAGGGATAGTACATCGCCGACAAGTCGCGGGAAATGATCAGCGAGGCGACGCGGGTCTTGTTGGTCTGGAAGGCGATGGCGATGATATCGCACATCAGCTTGGCATGCTCGCGCAAGTCCTCCGGCAGGCCATTGGCGGGACGCTCCATCGCGGCAACCGACGTGTTCTTGGTCTTGGCCGCGTCCTGGGCGTCGTTCATCCCCTTGCGCATCAATTCGACGCGCTTTTCAACTTCGCGCACGCTGGTCATGAACTCGTCCAGCTTGCCCTTGTCGCTGGCGCTGATCTTGGTGGAGAGCGCCTTGGCGCGATCGTTGATCCGGTCCAGCACGCTGACATTGAGCAGGCTGCCGCGATTGTCGAACAGATTGTCCCAGGCGAGCGAAGGATAGACCTCGACCGGCACAGGGGAATCCGGTGTCTGCCAGGAAAGATGCGAGCTGTAAGCCAGCGAGAAATTGGTTTCATGGAATCCGGTCATCGGCTGTTCGCAGGCCAGCACGATGGAGGATTGCGGCGTGTCCTGGCCGACATGCGCCGCGATCGCCTGGTCGACGCTGACACCGGAATGAATGATGGCGCCTTTGGTGATGTGTTCGCCGGACAAAAGGCTCCCGGTCTGGGCGGGGTGGATGCCCTGGTTGGTCAGCGCCTTGACGAACAGGCCGTCGACCACATTGATCTTCTGTTTCAAGGGCTCCAGCGGCTCCAGCGTCTTGCTGAGCTTCATCTCGGCGCCCTGGCCTTCGGCGCTCCAATAATTCTCGTTGATGCCGCAGCCCAGGAAGACCACGCCGAACCGCTTGGGGAAGTCCGCCGGCGATGGCGTGTCCGCCAAGGCGTTCACCGATTCCATCCAGGGCAAGGCCATGGCGCAGCCGGCGCCCTTGAGCACCACGCGGCGGGAGAAGGCGCGGGAACGGAACACGGAAAACCTGTCCTTCGTCATCTCAATGCTCCTTTACGAAAATCGGTCTTGATCAGTTTGCCGCCAGCGGACTTGGACTGTGGCGGCGGCGCCGCGGCGGCCGTGGTTTCGGGCAGGCGCCGGTCGAGGAATTGCGGGCTCTGCACGACGGTTTCCACCAGCGCGCGGAACTTGTAACCGTCGGCCGCCAGATTGGCGTCCATCTTGTCGATCAGGGATTCATCGGAAAGCTGCGGCGAGCGGTTGAGGGCATAGGCGAGCAGCTTGCGGCTCAAATTGCCGATGAAATTGTCCTGGCGATGG
>DATBCP010000518.1:0-2891 GCA_036270435.1 Rhizomicrobium sp.
CTCGCCCACGCGCCTGCAAGCGATGCTACGGCCACCCGGGCTCGCGCGGCCTCCCTGCGCTGTCGCGCGCCGCTTCGCCCTTTTCCTCGCTTGGCAAGAAGGGGGAGGCGGGCCTGCGCTGGTTTTAAGTTTGAAAAAAGATGAGAACTGTTCCCACGAAAATAACATAGCTTATATTATTGCCAGATATAATAACGCACGTTATGTTATCTGCCATGAAGACTGAGATGCTTGTGGAACTCTATGACGTGGCCCGCCTGATGCGGACGCGTTTCGATCGCTGGGCCCGCACCTATGGCATGACCCGCGCCCAGGGCGTGATCCTGGCGCGACTGTCACGCCAGCCCGGCATGACCCAGAACGAAATGGCCGGATTGTGCGAGGTGGAGCCCATCACCGTGGGACGATTGGTGGACCGGCTGGAGGCGAGGAGGCTGTTGGAACGGCGCCTGGATCCTTCGGACCGCCGAATCCGCCGCCTGCATCTTCTTCCGGCGGCTGAACCGATTCTCCAGGAGATCCAGCGCTACAAGGAAGAGCTGTTTCGCGAGGTGACCGCCGATCTCGACGAACAGACGGTGGAGCTCGTTACCAGCGCACTGCTCAAGATGAAAGCCCAACTCACCATGGAAGGCCCCGCAAAGATTGCGGCGGCCGGAGAATAACATGTCAGCCGTCGACAACAGCGTTGCCGCCTATCAGCCGGCCAGACAGGGATGGCTTGCGGCGCTTTGGGCCGACAAGGCGCGGCTGCGCCGCGTGCTGATGATTTGGGGCGTGGCGATCTTTCTCGCCATTGCCGGGGTCTTTTATCTGGTGGGCGGACGCTATGTCAGTTCCGACGATTCCTATGTCCACGCCAACAAGCTGATGGTCTCGACCGACGTGTCGGGCCTGGTCCAAAGCGTCGATGTCCATGAAGGACAGCAAGTAAAGAAGGGCCAAGTCCTGTTCACCCTGGACCCCAAGCCTTTCACCATTGCGCTGGACAATGCCAAGGCCGCGCTGGCGGCGACCGTGCAGGATGTGGAATCCACCCGCGCCCAGTATCGCGCCGCGGTCGGCCAGATCGCCGCGCAAGTCGCGCAAGTCAACGTCAACAAACAGACCTATGCCCGTTACGAGGCGTTGGCCAAGCAAAATGCCATCGCCGCCATGCAGGTGGACACCCAGCGCGCCGCTGTGTTGAGCGCCCAGGCGACGCTGGCCTCGTTGCAGCAGACCGCGGCCACCCAGCTCGCCAAGCTCAACGGCAATCCCAACCTGCCGGCTGAGCAGACGCCCGACTATCAGAAGGCCAAGGCGACGGTGGACGAAGACCAGCGCCAATTGGATCATGCCACGGTGCGCGCGCCCTTTGACGGCACGGTGGGGGAGGTGGATTCGCTGCAGCCCGGCACCTTGGTGATTTCCGCTCTGTCGGCCTTTACCACCACCAGCGCCATCGGCCTGATCGGCAAGGACATCTGGATCTCCTCCGACATGAAGGAAACCGATCTCACCCATGTCCATCCCGGCAACCCGGTCTCCATCACGGTTGACACTTATCCCGGATGCAAATGGGAAGGCCATATCGACAGCGTGAGCGCGGGCAGCGACACCAGCTTCTCGGCGCTGCCGGCCGAGAATGCCAGCGGCAACTGGGTCAAGGTGGTGCAGCGCATTCCGGTGCGTGTCGCCATCGACAAAAACGAATGCGACCGGCCTTTGCGCGCGGGCATGAGCACGGTGATCTCCATCGACACCGGCAAGCGCCGCATAACCCGCCTGCTTGACGGATTGTAAACGCGCATGAGCCAGCAGCACGCTCCTCACGCGGCGCATGTCTACGATTCTAAAGTCGCGGAATGGGCGGTGTTGATCGGCAGCATGGCCGGGGTGTTGATGCAGGCGCTGGACACCACCATCGCCAATGTCGCCTTGCCTTACATGCAGGGCGAGTTGTCGGCCAGTCGCGACCAGATCACCTGGGTTCTCACCAGTTATGTCATCGCCGCTGCCATCATGACGGCGCCGGTGGGATGGCTGGCGGACCGCTTCGGCAAGAAGGTCTTCCTCATCACCTGCATTGCCGGCTTCACCCTCGCCTCCATGCTTTGCGGCGCGGCCACCAGCCTGCCGCAGATCGTGCTTTTCCGCCTGATCCAGGGGGTGTTCGGCGCGGCGCTCGGGCCCCTGTCCCAGGCGGTGATGCTGGACATGTATCCGCCCCAGAAGCGCGGCAATGTGATGGCGATCTGGGGCATGGGTGTGATGCTGGGCCCGATCCTGGGCCCGACCTTGGGCGGCATTCTCACCGACGCCTATAGCTGGCGTTGGGTGTTCTATATCAACGTGCCCTTCGGCATCGCCGCCTGCGCCATGCTGGCGATATTCTTCAAGGATACCGCGCGTAACACGACGCTGAAATTCGACTGGTTCGGCTTCACCGCCTTCGCGGTGGGGCTGGCATGCCTGCAGCTGATCCTGGACCGGGGCACCACCAAGGACTGGTTTTCGTCCGCCGAAATCGTGATCGAGGCGATGGCTTCGGGGCTGGGGCTTTATCTTTTCCTGGTCCATATGCTGACCGGCAAGAACACCTTCATTCCGGTTGCGATCTTCAAGGACCGCAACTTTATCGGCGGTTTGGTGCTGATGTTCGTGATGGGCGTCATCCTGCTCGCCACTTCGGCGCTGATTTCACCCTATCTGCAGAACCTGTCGGGACGCAGCGTGACGCAGACGGGATTCCTGATGGTGCCACGCGGCTTCGGGGTGATGATGGCGATGATGTTCGCCGGGCGGTTGACGAAGGCGGACCCGCGCCTGGTCATGACCGCGGGCGCTGGAATGATGCTGTGGTCCCTTTTGGCGATGACCGCCTGGACCCCCAGCGTCAGCGAGACCGA
>DATBCP010000519.1:0-1829 GCA_036270435.1 Rhizomicrobium sp.
GGCGTGACTTTCCTGTTTCTGGTGGCGCTCAACCGGCATTTGCGCGATAGCGGTTTCTACCAGGACCGCGGCATTGCCGAGCCCGATCTGCGGCTGTTCCTGGATCTGGTGGGGCTGGCCACCATCTGCGATGTGGTGCCGCTGAAGGATCTCAACCGCGCCTTTGTGCGCTTCGGTCTTTCCCAGATCGGCCAGCTGTCACGCCCCGGCCTTCAGGCCCTGGCCGGCGTGGCGGGCGCCAAGGCGCCGTTCACGCCCTATCATCTGGGCTTTGTTTTCGGCCCGCGCATCAATGCCGGCGGGCGGGTGGGGCGCTCCTCGCTGGGCGTGGATTTGCTCACCACGCGCGAGGCCGATAAGGCAGCGGAGTTCGCCGCGCAACTCGACCTGCACAACCGCGAGCGCCAGACGATCGAAAAGATCATCCTGGAAGAAGCCACTGCGATGGCCGCGACCCAGGCCAATGCGCCCTTCCTGCTGGTGACGGGAGAAGGCTGGCATCCCGGCGTGGTGGGCATAGTCGCGGGACGGTTGAAGGAGCGATTTTCCAAGCCCGCCTTTGTTGCAGGCTTTGAAGGCGGCCAACTTGGAAATACAATTGGAAAGGGTTCAGCCCGTTCCATTCCCGGCATCGATATCGGCGCCATCATCCGCGCCGCGGCGGATCAGGGCGTGATCGAATATGGTGGCGGTCATGCCATGGCGGCCGGCTTCTCGCTGATGGCGGGACAGTTGGATGGCTTCCACAAATTCATCAACGCCGCCTTCAGCGGCGTGGGGCCGGCATTGACGGCGGCCAACGACCTGCATCTGGACGCGGTATCGTCGCCGGCCGGCGCCACCTTGGCGTTGGTCCAGGACATCGCCTCGGCCGGTCCGTATGGAGCGGGCAATCCCGAACCGCTCCTGGCGTTGGCCGATGTGCGGGTGGCCTTCGCCGATGTGGTTGGCACCTCCCACATCCGGCTGCGCCTCCAGGGCGGGGATGGCACGATGCTGGACGCCATCGCCTTCCGGGCGGTCGGCACGCCGCTGGGGGACGGACTGCTGGCCGCCCGGAACAAATCCCTCCATGTCGCCGGGCGGCTGCGCCAGGACGACTGGAACGGCAAGGCGCGGGTCAAGCTGGAAATCGAGGACGCGGCGCCGGTAAATGCTTGATCTTTAACGGTCCTTGGCGGGCGAGCAGGTCCAGTGGACCCGCGAAAGCAGCGAACGCCACGAGCTTGGGCGAGCGGCAGGTTCAATGAACAGCGTCAGGCCGAATTTGGGTTGCCAAATCGGGACTTGGCCGCTAAACCCCGGGTCCTTCCGGCAGCGCCCTTCGTCTATCGGTTAGGACTCAAGATTTTCAATCTTGCAAGAGGGGTTCGACTCCCCTAGGGCGCGCCAAAGTTCAATTTCAGACTTTGATATCGCTGGGCAATTCTGCGGAATTGTCCAACCGGTGCAATTGAAGAGTCGTAAGGCTCCGATTTGAACGTCCGCTTTGCGCCAATAGCGGACTTTCGTTTGCGAACTACCTGCGCTCCCCTAGTCACAATCGAAGACGGCGGCACGATGGCCGCCGTCTTCACGGTGGACAGCAGCGTCTCGATTGCTAGACGAGGCGTTAGCCTTGGCTCACGCGAATCCCGCTACTGCTTTTCGAAAACCAATACATCGGTATAGGGTTGGCCTTGAGCGTTAGTCCCTTTCTGGGTGGCGGTTATCGTCTTGCCATCTGGGGACACCACGTTCCTGACCCTCTGGACGACCTTATCCGCCTTCTTGATTTCGGAAATGAACGTGGATGCATCAATCCGTTTCAGCGCGATGGTATAGAAGGC
>DATBCP010000520.1:0-16072 GCA_036270435.1 Rhizomicrobium sp.
GTCGGCCGTTCCTGCGCAAATTGTCCAATAACCGAATATTAGGCGGCCCCGAGCTGCCCAGTGGCCCATAAGAATCAATTATGGGAAGTCCGAGAGTCGTTTGGAGACCGGAACCCCTCATCCCGGATTGCCGTAATCGGCCGGCAAGAATTGCAACTTGTCCCACGGTATTCCATTCAAGACCGCATAATTGGGGAGGCCCAGGAAAAGCACCGGATAGGGATCGACCTGTCCCACCTGCGTCAAGGATTTCGGATTCTCGAACCGAAGGCTGATGGAGCCCGCCTTGTCCCAGACTACGAATCCATATTTCTGTCCGGCTTTCGCCACCATCCTGGCGACCGAAGAAAGATTGAGCGCATCGATATTGATCGTCGGATCGATGCGGAACCGCTGGCCCTCTTTGATGCGGTTGGGCAGACCAGTGGGATTCCAACCATCGGAGCGGTTAGCGGGCCAAGACCATTTGTCCCAATTCTCCGCATCCACGATGGCAATGCCAATCGCGTGATTGATTGTGCCACTCTGCAGTTCGTCGACGGTGATTTGACCGGGCGCGAATGGCAAGCCCGTGGCTGCTGCGCCGTACGGCTTGGTCCAGATACCCGGGTTGCCGGCAACATTGGCCATGCGCCCACCCCAGCAGGCCTGCCAACCCCCGGTCGATGTTTTCTGCATTTCCCAGAATTCCCACAACGTGTCGGTGGACGGCTGATATATGGTCATCTCGGAATCCGTGCCATCGGCCGGCTCGGCATAGGTTGGAATTGGAACTGCAGACCATTGCTGCACGAGCCCGGAATCGATCCAGCCATTGTTATGGCAGTCGACAACCGCGACCGGCTGGGTGGGCGCGTTTTGGTCGGCGATGTAAATCGGACTGCTATAGGCTTGGGTGTTTGCGCCGACATTGCCGTAATAAGTCTGAATCTGCCGCTGGAACTCGGCAACGAGGTTGGCCGAATTGGGATCGAGCGGGGTCTGGTCCGGCAGCGACGTGTACCAAAAACTGGTCGAACTGAATTTCGGATAATTCGACGGCGACGGCACTATCGGCGGGCTCGCAGGCGTGCTGGTGCCCGAACTGGCGATGCTGGTCGAAGTGGATTGGTCCTGGGACGATGAGGTGGTGGAAGTGGGCGCTGGACTGCTGCTGGACGAGATTGTTGTGGTGCCGGAAACCGGTTGCGACTTTCCCGCTTTTAACCCGTGGGAACCATGAATCGCGGCCGCAGCCAGCAGCACACTCGCGCCAACTCCAAGCATTTTTCCGTTCGACAAGATTCGCCCCACAACCGGATACAGGGCGATCTTAGGACTCGGCGGTTGCGATAGGATGATTCAAGCCTATACAATTTGGCCTGAATGCCAGTTGCATTTTCCAATCCGAAATAGCCCGGAGTTCCGGTCCGCTTTTACCTTCAGATCGCGATACCGGCCTATTGCGCGCAGCGCGCTCCACCTCGCCCTGAAAGCCTTCGCGCTTAGCCTGTTGCCTGCGAAGGTCGCCGGGCGAAATGACCACTTGGTCGGCGCCCCGGATTTGCCCCGATGTACACGGCGCTCGGCAATGGCGAATTTGTTTGGATGGTAGCGCGGCCCATTCCGCGCATCAGACTTCCGGACGTTCAAACACTTGCTCGACTGGAAGAGTCTGCACCGGAAGGTTGGACACCAGAGGAGACGGGCGTGGCCGATGGACTACGCGCCCGCCGTGCACCAACTTGTACTCGACAAGCTTTGCTCCCGCGCCCAGTTCGGCCCAGCGGCGAAGATAAGACTCAGGGACGAAGTGGTGATCCTTCGGCTCGCTCAAATTGCGACTCACGCTTGGCTAATATCCGCTTATGGCGCAGTGGGACGCCAATTGCGAACAAGGACCGAACGCCCATTCTCATCGCATAGGAACGTTTCTTAGGGACGTGTAGGAACGTCCGACTTACCGGGTCTGTAAGTTATTGAAAATGGTGGGTGATGTAGGGATCGAACCTACGACCCGCTGATTAAGAGTCAGCTGCTCTACCAACTGAGCTAATCACCCACGCGGCCCGGCCGGAAACCGGCCAAGGACGCGCCTCATAGCAGAGGGCTTTCCCCCTGTCTACAAAACCATTCAGCGCCGCCTGTGGGCAGATTCTCCAATGAAAACAGAGAAAAACTTATGGCGTCCCGTCCCGGGAGCGCGAGCATCGCACATCGCGGCGCGACAAGCAGCATCCGCCAGCTTCCTTCCCCCGTGAGCGGAGCGACGAGCGGGGGAGTTCGGTAGCGACAGCGTACCGAACGGCGCAGCGAGGGTGAGGAGCGTTTGCGAAGCAAACGAAATGGTCCAGTGGAGCGAGGCACGACCGGCTTGCCGGTCCAATCGGTCCAGTGGACCGATTGGAGTGCCGAGCGCCCGGAGCGTAAGCGGAGGGCGGAGCGACGAACGCCGCGAGCTTGGGCGAGCGGCCGGAGCGCCTTCGCAAACCCGCGGCTCGCAACGGATGGGGGTATTTAGATGATGCCGCCGGAATGGCGGGGGATTTCCACCTGGCGGTGAATATGCACGCTCATCAACAGTCCGAAGCCCAGCATCACGGTCAGCATGGCCGAACCGCCATAGGACAAAAGCGGCATAGGGATGCCCACCACCGGGATCAGGCCCATCACCATCAGCCCGTTGATCATGATGTAGAAGAAGAAATTCAGGATCACGCCCATCGCCAAAAGCCGGGCGAACTGGCTGCGGGCGCTCATCGCGGTCTGCACGCCATAAAAGATCACCACCGCGAACAGGACCAGCAACGCCAGGGCCCCGACAAAGCCGAATTCCTCGCAAAAGCTGGTCCAGATGAAATCGGTCTGCTTTTCCGGCAGGAAGTTCAACCGGCTCTGGGTGCCTTGGGTGAAGCCCTTGCCGGCCACCCCGCCCGAGCCGATGGCGATCTTGGCCTGGGTGATGTTCCAACCTTTTCCCAAAGCATCCGATTCCGGGTCCAGGAAGGTTTCCACCCGCGCCTTCTGATAGTCATGCAGCACAAAGCGCCAAGCCAGCGGCACCGCCGCCGCAATCGCCGCAAAAGTCGGGGCGATCCACCACCAGGACAGGCCCGCCAGGAACAGCATCGAACAGCCGTCCGCGACAATGATCAGCGTGGTGCCGAGATTGGGCTGCAACACCACAAAGATGGCGGGAATACCGATCATCGCCAGCCCGATGGCCAAAGGAATCGGTTTGGAGACTTCCTCGGTGCTCTTGCCATGAAGAAACCGCGCCATGGCCAGGATCAACGCGATCTTCATCAGCTCCGAAGGCTGCAGGTCCAGCGGCCCGATGGAGATCCAGCGTTGCGCGCCCAACCCCACATGGCCCACCACATCCACCGCAATCAGCAGCAGGAGCGCAAAGCCGTAAGCGGGATAGGCAAGGCTCATCCAGACCCGGATGTCGACCACCGCCGCCGCCAACAGCACAATCAGCCCCAAGGTGAAATGCCCGATCTGGCGCAGCGCCCAGGGCTGGAAACGCGCGCCCGCCACGGAATAGAGCATGGCGATGCCGGCAATCGCGATCAGGCAGATCAGCAGCATCAGGCCCCAATTCACCTCTCCCAGCTTGTCGGCCAGGGAAAGGGTACGCTTGGCGGCAGCATAGGGACGAAGCGCCATTAGCGGTCCGCCTTGGCCAATTTGGTCGGTGCGGCCCCGGGCGCGCCAGCGCCCAAAGGTTGAAGTATTTGCGCTTGCCTTGTCGGCGTAGCCAGGCTGGCGGAATTCACCGCGGGATAGGCATCGGGCATGCGCGAGGGATCGCGTTGCAGCGCCAGTTGCATCACATCGCGCGCCGCCACCACTTGCGGATGGCCGTCCGAGCCATGCTCCACCATACAGGCGACGGCGTATTTGGGCTCGGCGAGGGGCGCGAAACCGATGAACAGCCCATGGTCGCGCAGTTTCCAGTCCAGGCTGGCATTCTTGGCCATGCCGCGCTGGTGTTCTTCCGCGGAATAGACACGCACCTGGGCGGTGCCGGTCTTGCCCGCCCATTCCACCCCCTGCATGCGCTGGGCATAACCCGTGCCGCCGGGCTCGTTCATCACCTTGCCCATGCCCAGCCGGACTTTTTCCAGTGCCTCGTCGGACACATCCAGCTTGGCGAATTCGGGACGCCGCATCACCTTGGGGCCCACCGAATGCACGATCCGGGGCGACACGGCTTTGCCACTGGCGAGGCGCGCCGCCTGTTGGCAGAGCTGCAACGGCGTGACAGTGACATAACCCTGGCCGATGCCCACGCTGAGGGTATCGCCCTGCTGCCAGATCTGCTTGTAGGTCTTCTGCTTCCAGGCGCGCGACGGAACCAGGCCGGAATGCTCACCCGGCAATTCGATGCCGGTCAGTGAGCCCAGGCCAAGCTTGCGCGCGGTTTCCTCGATCTTGTCGATCCCCACCCGCCGCGCCGTTTCGTAGAAAAACACGTCGCAGCTGTGCTGGATGCCGCCCACCACATCCAAGGTGCCATGTCCCTTGTGCTGCCAGCAATGGAAAGCATGGCCGCCAAAATTGAACACGCCATTGCAGCTGACGTGATAGTCCGGCGTGGCGACGCCGGCCTCGATCGCAGCCAGCGCCACCGCGGTCTTGAAGGTCGAGCCCGGCGGATAAATGCCGCCCATAAATTTGTTCAGCAGCGGCTTGTGATCGTCCGTGGTGAGATCGTGCCACTGCGGCCCGGTAAGCCCGATATTGAACAGGTTGGGGTCAAAGCCCGGGGTGGACGACATGGCGATGACATCGCCATTGTTCACATCCATCACGATCAAGGCGGCGCTTTGGCCGTCCAGCTTCTGGTCGGCCAGGGCCTGCACTTGCCGGTCGATGGTGAGATAGACGTCTTCGCCCGGCCCGCCCGGATCCTTGCCCAGCTCGCGGATGATGCGGCCATAGGCATTGACCTCGACGCGGGAGGCGCCGGCCTTGCCGCGAATCTCCTTGTCATACTGTTTTTCGATGCCGCGCTTGCCGATGCGCATCCCCGGCATGCTCATCAGGGGATCGTCGTCATGCGCCTGGTCCTCCGGCGATACCGAGGCGACATAGCCCAGGATATGCACCAGCTCTCCGCCGAAAGGATAGTCGCGCGACTCGCCCACATCGCACTGGATGCCGGGCAGGTAGGGCAAATGCAGATTGACGCGGGAGAAATCCTCCCAGCTGAGATTCTCCGCCACCGGCACCGGCACGAACTTCTTGTTGACGGCGATGTCGTGCAGGACCTTTTTCTTCTGCTGGTCGGAAAGAAGAACCACCTTGCCGATGGTCTCCAGTGCCGCTTCCACGCCTTCGGTGGCCTGCTCGCTGACCAGCAGCACCCGATAGTTACGCCGGCTGTTGGCCAGCTCGACGCCAAAACGGTCCATGATGCGCCCGCGGGGCGGCGCGATCAGACGCTCGGACACCCGGTTGTCTTCGGCCTCGACCTTGTACTGGTCGCCGTCGCGGATCTGGAGCTGGTAAAGCCTGCCGCCCAGCACCGCGAACACCGCCGCCATGGCGCCTCCCATTCCCACCGAACGGCGGGTGAAGGTGGCGTAGCGACTTTTATCCTTTTTATCGAACAGAGGCATCAGACATCGCTCCGCGATGCGCCGACCAGTCTATGATGCAGCCAACCCACCACCAAGGTCGCGGGCACATAAAACAGAACCGTCATCAACAACTCGCCGACCACCGGAACCGGCGGCGGCAGATGCAATCCGGAAAGAAGATTGAGTCCCGCCACCGTGAAATAGGCGACAGCGCAGGCAAAGGTCGCCGCCGCGGCAAAGCCCAGCACCGCGGCCAGACCGGACAGGCCGGCGAAACTCTCGCGCTGGCGCGCGAGCAGGGCGTAGGTCAGAACAAAGGCCAGCGTCCAGATGCCGGGCGGACCGCCGGACAGCACGTCCTCCGCAAAACCGATGCTGAAAGCGACCGCCGGTGTCATCAGGTCGGGACGCACCAGGCACCAGAAATAAACCGGCACCAGCCCGAAAAGCGGGGCGGGCACCAGCCCTCCCAGGACGGAAACCGGAATATTGGCGATCAGCACACCGCCTAGGCCGGCGGCCAGCGGGACCAGCGCGACCAGAAAGCGGAACCGGGGGGTTTGGGCGCGCTCCAGCCTGACCATGTCAGCGGTCCACATCTTCTTCCGCAGCCGGAGCAGTTTGCGTCGGTGCGGTTTGGGCGGGCGGCGGCGCTGCCGGCTTGGGCTTGGCCTGCGCGTTGGCCGGGGCACTCGCTTGCGGGGTGGGGGCCGGTGCGGCCGGGACCGGCGGCGGTGGCTGAGGCTTCAATCCCGCCGCCTCGGCCGGCAATTGGGCACTGGCAGGGGGCGTCTCCGGCGGTTTGGAGAAATTCAGGATTTCCACGTCCTGGCTGGAGCCGGCATCGGCCAAAAGCGCCACGCGCCATCCGCCACTCCCATCGGACACGACCGTGCCGACCGGCAGCCCAGCCGGGAGAAATCCGCCATCGCCGGAACTGGTCACCTGGTCGCCGGCATGCAGGGTGACGGTATGGGACACCATCTCCAACCGGGGCATTATGTTGTTGTCGCCCGTCATCATGGCCTGAACATTACCGGGCGCGACAGTAACCGGAATGCGGCTGTTCAGATCAGTCAGCAGGATCACCCAGCTGGTGCGCTGGCCCGCCAGATAGACGCGTCCGATCATGCCGCGCGCATCCATCACAGCCTGGCCTGGCAGGGCGTGATTCTGGCGGCCGGCATCCAGGATCATTGTCTGTAGGAAGGGCCGGTTGGCACGGCCGATCACCCGGGCCAGCACGCCGTCCATCTTGGGATCCGGCACCGCATGCAGCAGTGCCTGATAGTGACCCACCCGTCCCTGCAGCACGATGGCGACATTGCGCCATTGGCGCAGGCGGGCATTCTCCTCCTTGAGCTTGAGGTTCTGTTCATAGACCGAGAAGATTTCGCTGATCGAGCCGACAAAGCGGTCGAACCCCGCCACCGGCACCCGAAGCTTTTCCAGCACCGGCGCCATCGCATCGGTGGCGTGCGCCCGCATCCGGTCGAACAGCGTGCCTTGCGCCTTGCCCAAGAGCACCACCACGACCGCCAGCGCAACCACAAGGATCAGCGGCAGCTGGACATTGCTTCTGCGGGCGATCTTCCAGGCGTTTGCCATTGCGCAACCAGCGGCCCTTAACCGCCTGTCTTAAAAAGCGGTGGACAGGACGTGGCGCATGCCCTTGGTGTTTTCCAGCACCCTTCCGGTTCCCAACGCCACGCAGGACAAGGGATCGTCCGCAATGGAGACCGGCAGTCCGGTCTCATCGCGCAGCACCTGGTCCAGATTGGCCAGCAGCGAACCGCCGCCGGTCAGCACAATGCCCTTGTCCACGATATCGGCCGCCAGTTCCGGCGGGGTGGCTTCCAGCGCCACCTTCACCGCTTCCACAATGGCGCCCACCGGCTCGGCCAGGGCCTCGGCGATATGGCGCTGGGTGATGGTGATTTCCTTCGGCACGCCGTTGAGCAGATCGCGGCCCTTGATCTCCAGGGTCACGCCATTGCCGTCCATCGGAAGCGCGGCAGACCCGATTTCCTTCTTGATCCGCTCGCTGGAGGCTTCGCCGATCAGGAGATTCTGGTGGCGGCGGATATAGGCGATGATCGCCTCGTCCATCTTATCACCACCCACCCGCACGCTGCGGGAATAGACGATGCCGCCCAGCGAGAGCACGGCCACCTCGGTGGTGCCGCCGCCAATATCCACCACCATGGACCCGGTGGGCTCGCTGACAGGGAGGCCGGCACCGATCGCCGCCGCCATCGGCTCCTCGATCAGGAACACCCGGCGGGCGCCGGCCGACAAGGCCGACTCCTGAATCGCGCGCCGTTCCACCGCGGTGGAACCGGAGGGCACGCAGACGATGATCATGGGATTGGCGAAGGAGCGGCGGTTATGCACCTTGCGGATGAAGTGCTTGATCATCTCCTCCGCGACCTCAAAGTCGGCGATGACGCCGTCGCGCATCGGGCGGATGGCCTCGATATTGCCGGGGGTGCGGCCCAGCATCATCTTGGCGTCATTGCCGACGGCGCGGACGGCTTTCTTCCCGCCGCGTGTGGTGATGGTGGCGACCACGCTGGGCTCGTTCAGCACGATGCCCCGGCCTTTGACATAGACCAGCGTGTTCGCGGTCCCCAGATCGATGGCCATGTCGCTGGAGAGCGCGCCAAGAAGACTGCTGAACATCCGAAGTGTATCCCTGGGCCTGCAAACCAGGCCAATAGCGCCCTTCCCGTAAACCGGCCCCGGAGCGCTCGTCCCGGGGGCGGTTCCAACCCGCGCGCAGTCTACCTGGCGATGGTTAATGCTTCTGGCTCTTGTTTCTCGCGTTTTACAAGCAACTTGTTTAATGCATTCACATAAGCGTAGGCGGCCGCCACCATCGTATCGGTATCCGAGGCTTTGCCGGTCACGGTGCGGCCGTCCTCTTCCAGCCGGACGCTGACCTGGGCCTGGGCGTCGGTTCCCTCGGTCACGGCATTGATCTGGAACAGCTGGAGGGTGGCCGCATGGGGGTAGGCCTCCCGGATGGCCATGAAAATGGCGTCCACCGGGCCATCGCCCGACGTGGTGACGCTCTTGACCACGCCCCCGGCATCCAGCGTCAGCGACGCCACCGGGATGATGCCGGTGCCCGCCTCCACCCGGAGCGCCTTGATCGAAATCGTATCCTGGCCGCGGATGATCTCGTCGTCCACCAGGGCGGCGATATCCTCGTCGAAAACATGCTTTTTCTTGTCGGCCAGGTCCTTGAAGCGGCGGAAGGCGTCCTCGAAGGCCGCATCCTCCAAACTGTAGCCCATGCTCACCAGCTTGTCGCGGAAAGCATGCCGTCCCGACAGTTTGCCCAGCATCAGGGATGTGGCGTTCACCCCGACATCCTCCGGCCGCATGATCTCGTAAGTCTCGACATGCTTGAGCATGCCGTCCTGGTGAATGCCGCTCTCATGGGCAAAGGCATTCTTGCCCACGATCGCCTTGTTGTACTGGACGGGGAAGCCGGTGACGTTCGACACCAGCTTGGAGGCGCGATTGAGCAAAGTCGTGTTGATGTTGGTGGTGAAGGGCATGATGTCCTTCCTTACCTTCAGCGCCATCACGATCTCTTCCAGCGCGGCGTTGCCGGCGCGCTCGCCGATGCCGTTGATGGTGCATTCCACCTGCCGCGCGCCGGCCAGAACGCCCGCCAGGGAATTGGCGACGCCCAGGCCGAGGTCGTTATGGCAATGGGTGGAAAAGATCACCTTGTCGGCGTTGGGAACGCGATTGCGCAACATGGTGATGATGTCGAAGAATTCCTGCGGCGTGGAATATCCCACAGTATCCGGCACATTGATAACCGTGGCGCCGCTGTGAATCGCCACTTCCACGCATTTGCACAGGAAATCCGGCACCGTGCGCGTCGCGTCTTCGGCCGACCATTCCACTTCGGAGGTGTAGTTGCGCGCCCGCGTGACGCTGGCGCCGACCGCTTCCAGCACGGCATTTTCGCCCATGTTCAGCTTGTGTTTCATATGGACGGGGCTGGTGGAAATGAAAGTGTGGATGCGCGGACGATGGGCCCCCTTCAGCGCCTCGCCGGCTCGGTCGATATCCTTGAAGCCGGCGCGCGACAGGCCGCAGACCGAGGCGCGCTTGACGATCTTGGAAATCTCCTGCACCGCCTTGAAATCGCCGGGCGAGGAAACCGGAAAGCCGGCCTCGATGACATCGACGCCCATCTCGTCCAGCAGTTCCGCGATCTGGAGTTTTTCCTCATGCGTCATTGCCGCGCCCGGTGACTGTTCGCCGTCGCGTAGCGTGGTATCGAAGATTTGAATCGGTGTGGTGTCGATCTTGATGTTGGTCATGACGTGATGTCCTTCTGTTCACCGCCCTTAGCGGTTCCATTCTCCTTTCGCTTTGATCCCCTAAACACCGCAACGCGCGAACCATTCGCGCATCGTCAGCGCCTAGGGGCAGCTAAGAAGAAGAAGCGCGTGCGAAGAACCGAGGGAAGGACGGGGCTGAGTGGTGGCGCACAAAGATGCGCGGGCGGACAAGCCGCCTCCCGTCATCTTGTTATGCGCGCCTTTCGTCATGGACCGGTCGCCGTTCCGCCCGTGGAAATTTACTATACCAAAGTACGTCGAACTACGGGCTAACCAGCGGATAAACCACCGTTTTTCCCCGCGTTTGGCGGGTTTTACGCTGATTTCATGCTGTGGCGCAATAGGCACGGTCCCCCAACCGTGGAATTGACGAGCGTGGCTGTGGAGTAAAATTGACAACGTAAACAATGTCTTGCCTGTAATCCGTCGGCTAGGCCCGCGCCAAAGGCGTCCATGCATGCCAGACCCGCGCGTCCTGATGTCGTACCCCGCCCTTGTTACCTCTTCTGGCGTTTCAAAGTGGTTGCCTCGTGGCGCGAACCCGCCTATCGGAGCCTTCGCATAATCGACTCCATCACGCCCACCCTCGAGTCACGCCGGCCATGAAAATCCTGCCGCCCGTCTCGATCGAAGCACGTCGCCTGCTGCCCAGCCGCTGGGACCTGCTGGCGGCGATATTGGTGCTTGCCTTCATCATCGCCTTTGCCGACGCCAGCCGCTTCCTGGTGCGGCCCCTGAGTTCCATCACCGGCCACGCTCTTTTCCTGAATCCCTGGGACCTGCCCGGCTACGCTCTTCGTACCGGGCTCCGCATGCTGATCGCCATGGCAGTGTCGCTGGGTTTCACTTTCACCTACGCCACCTGGGCGGCCAAGAATCCACGGGCCGGCATGCTGCTGGTGCCGCTTCTGGACATCCTGCAATCGGTGCCGATCCTGGGCTTCCTGTCGGTGACCGTGGTGTGGTTCCTGTCCTTGTCGCCAGGCCGGGTGTTCGGGGCAGAACTGGCCTGTGTCTTCACCATTTTCACCGGCCAGGCCTGGAACATGGCCTTCAGCTTCTATCAGTCCCTGCGCACCGTGCCACCCGAACTGGAAGAGGCTGGCCGCATGTTCGGGCTCTCCGCCTGGGCCCGCTTCTGGCGCATCGAAGCTCCCTTCGCCACGCCGCCTTTGATCTGGAACATGATGATGAGCATGTCGGGGGGCTGGTTCTTCGTCACCATCTCCGAAGCCATCAGTGTGGGCAACACCAACATCGCGCTCCCCGGCATCGGCAGCTGGATCGCGGTCGCCATCGCCCAGAAAAACCTCACCGCCATCTTCGAAGCCATCCTGGCCATGCTGGTGGTGATCCTGATCTATGACCAGCTGCTGTTCCGCCCCCTGGTGGCCTGGGCCGACCGTTTCCGCATCGACAATGAACAATCGGAAGACCCGCCGGAATCCTGGGCGTTGGATGTCTATCGCCGCTCCAAGCTTTTGGACCTGCTGACGGCGCCTTTCGAACAGATGATGCGCTGGTCCTATCACTGGCAGCCGCCCAGCTTCGGCTTGCGGGCGGCGACCAAGGAAATCGACAGCCGGGTGGCCGACATCCTCTGGTATGGCCTGTTGGCCCTTTTGGGCCTGGTCGGCGCCTACAAGATCTACAACTTCATCCATGCCAATCTGGGCTGGGACGATCTGGGCGCCGCCGTCGGGCTGGGCGTCATCACCATGGTGCGGGTGATGGTGCTGATCGCCCTTGCCAGCCTGGTCTGGACCCCGGTCGGCATTTATGTGGGCCTGCGCCCCCGCCTGACCCAGCTGGTCCAGCCGGTGGCGCAGTTCCTGGCGGCCTTTCCCAACAACCTGCTCTTCCCCCTGGTGGTGTCGCTGATCGTGCTATGGGACCTCAATCCCGATATCTGGCTGTCGCCGCTGATCGTGCTGGGCACCCAATGGTACATCCTGTTCAATGTGATCGCCGGCGCCTCCACCATGCCCAAGGAGCTGCGCGACGTCGCCGAGAATTTCGGCGTCCATGGCTGGCTGTGGTGGAGGAAGGTGGCGCTGCCCGCCGTGTTTCCCTTCTATGTGACGGGCGCCATCACCGCGTCGGGCGGCGCCTGGAATGCCAGCGTGATTGCCGAGGTGGCAAGCTGGGGCAAGACCACCCTGCATGCCCATGGGCTTGGCGCCTATATTTCAGACGCGACCGCGTCGGGCGATTTCCGCCGCGTGGTGCTGGGCATCGCGGTGATGAGCTTCTTTGTTGTGGTCGTAAACCGCATTCTGTGGCGCCCCCTCTACTGGTACGCCGAGCGCAAATTCCGCTTAACATGAGGTCACCATGGCTGAGCTGCTGAACGTCGAGCATGTACGCCGCACTTTCCCGCGCGGCGGCGGCGAGGAATTGCTGGTGCTGGATGACGTCAATCTCAATCTCAAGGCCGGCGAGATTGTGGGTCTGCTGGGCCGCTCCGGTTCCGGCAAGTCCACGCTGCTGCGCCTGATCGCCGGCCTGTCGCGGCCGCAAGGCGGCAACCTGTCTTATATGGGATCGCCCATCCAAGGCCCGGTCCAGGGCGTGGCGATGGTGTTCCAGAGCTTCGCGCTGTTTCCCTGGCTGACCGTGCTGGAGAATGTGCAGCTGGGGCTGGAAGCCTTGAACCTGCCGCCGCGCGAGATGCGCGAGCGGGCGCTGGCCGCCATCGACCTGATCGGCCTGGACGGTTACGAGAGCGCCTATCCTCGCGAACTGTCCGGCGGCATGCGCCAGCGCGTGGGCTTTGCCCGCGCCGTTGTGGTGCATCCCAATATCCTGCTGATGGACGAACCCTTCAGCGCGCTGGACGTGTTGACGGCGGAAAACCTGCGCACCGACTTGGTCGAGCTGTGGGGCAATGGCAAGTTGCCGATCAAAGGCATCATCCTGGTCACCCACAATATCGAAGAGGCGGTGTTGATGTGCGACCGGGTACTGTTGTTTTCGTCCAACCCGGGCCGGGTGGCGTCGGAGATCAAGATCGACCTGCCCCAGCCGCGCGACCGCACCAGCCCCGCCTTCGAGGACTATGTCGACCGCATCTATGTCGAAATGACCGCGCGGCGGGTGGAGCGCATGCGGGCCCAGGCCGGCACCGCGCTCAGCATCGCGATGACGTTGAATCACGTCTCGCCCAACCAGATTTCCGGCCTGATCGAGGCGCTGGCCGCGCCGCCCTATGATGGCAAGGCCGACCTGCCCGACATCGCCTATGAGCAGGAGCTGGAAGTGGACGAACTCTTTCCCGTGGCCGAGGCCATGCAGCTGTTGCGCCTGGCGGATGTGGAAGGCGGCGACATCAAGCTGACCCATATGGGCAAGCGTTTCGCCGATGGCGAATTGAACGAACGCAAGGAGATCTTCTCCCGCTCGATCATGAACAATGTCCCCTTGGCCGCCCATATCCGCAAAGTGTTGGACGAACGGGTCAGCCATTCCGCCCCCAAATCGCGCTTCCTGGACGAGTTGGAAGACCATATGGCCGAGGATGCCGCGGAGGAAGCGCTGAAGACGGTGGTCAGTTGGGCGCGGTTTGGCGAACTGTTTTCCTATGATGATGATTCTGCCATGTTCAGTTTGGAAAACCCGACTTAACTCTACTCACCATGGGCGGCCTTGAGCCGCCCATCCAACTTCGCCTCAACAATTAAGTTGGATGGGTTAAACCCGGCCATGGAGAGGATCAGGCACTGAGCGCGGTCCGGCGCCGCACAACCCGATCAGGCGGCAATATCAGCCGCACGGACGTGCCCTTGTTGAGTGCGCTTTCGATTTCCAGCCGTCCGTCGTGACACTCGATCAGCGACTTGACCAGCGCCAGGCCCAGGCCGGTGCCCTCGGTGTTGCGCGAGAAAGGAGAGGCAACCTGGCGGAAAGGCTCCAGCGCCACCGGTATCTGCTCCGGCGACATGCCGATGCCCGTATCGCGCACGGTCAGAATGAAATTGTCATCCTCCGCCTGGCCTGCGCTGATATGCACCGAGCCGCCCGGCGGCGTGAATTTGATGGCATTGGAACAGAGATTGAGCAACGCCTGCTTGAAGCGCAGCCGGTCGACGATCACATTCGGCACGCCGGGCGCCATTTCCGAGGTCAGGCGCAAGCCGCCTTCATGCGCCTTGCCGCGGGTCAGGCGCACGCATTCCGCCACGATATCGGCCGGCACGACCTCTTCCCGGACCAGATCGAACTTGCCCGCCGCCGCCTTGGACAGGTCGAGAATGTCATTGATCAAGGCGAGCAGATGCTTGCCCGCGCCATGCACGTCATGGGCATATTCGCGATAGCGTGGATGACCGAGCGGGCCCAGCATCTCGCTGCCCAACACTTCCGAAAAACCGATGATGGCGTTCAAAGGGGTGCGCAATTCGTGGCTCATCAAAGCCAGGAAATCGCTCTTGGCAGCATTGGCATGGGTTTCCGCCTGCAGCGCGCGCGACAATTCCTCTTCCCGGGCTTGCAGCAGCTTGACCTTGCCTTGCAACAGCGCCTCGCCCGTGCCCACGCCCAGATAGCGGCCGCCGCGGGTCACCACATAACATTCGACCAGTGCGTCGGGATTTTCCACCAACAGGGTCGCGCCCAGATCGGCCAGGCGTACCTCGGCATCGACCACCAGCGGATTGCGGTTGGCCAGCTTGAGGATGGATTTGCGACTGAACACTTCGGGCACATATTGCTTGGCATAGCTGGCAAAGAAGATGAAGCGGTTGATCAGGCCGAGCACCTGGCCGCTCTGGCTGTCCAGGACAGCGGCCGCCGGCACCGCGGGATGGGCGATGAACCAATCAAACACCTCGCCGCAGGTGGTGCGTTCGCTCAATGCCGGCGTGCGGGCGGCAAGCATGCCTGCCGTCAAATCGCCGCCATGCTCCGGAACTGCCATGAAAATCCCCGCCTGCCAGATGGCGCAAGCTAGAGAACAGGCGTATGCAGGTGGTTAACCCGCTGCCGATCGAAACAGGAAAGTTTTGTGAACTTAGTGTGACAGGTAAACAATTGGTTTCACGCAAGCCGCAATCTTCTTGGCACGCGCGCAGGCTTCCTGCGTGGTTGTGGCGCGCACCAGCGCCACGCCCATGCGGCGTTTCACAAAGGATTGCGGCTTGCCGAACAGCCTGAGCTCGCTGCCGGGAATTTTCAACGCCTCGTCCACACCTTCAAAGGTGAGTGCGCCGGCCTCCACGCCGCCACAGATCACGGCAGACGCCCCAGCCGAGGCCATTTCGGTTGAAACCGGCAGCCCCAGAATGGCGCGGGCGTGCAGCGCAAATTCCGACAGATGCTGCGATACCAGCGTCACCAGGCCGGTATCATGGGGGCGCGGCGAGACTTCCGAGAACCACACTTCGTCGCCTTTCACGAACAATTCGACCCCGAAAATGCCCAAACCGCCCAGCGCGGCGGTGACCTGCGCGGCCATCTCGCGCCCCTTGGCGCGGGCGATCTCGCTCATCGGTTGGGGCTGCCAGCTCTCCACATAGTCTCCATCCTTTTGCACGTGGCCAATGGGCTCGCAGAAATGCGTTCCGTCGGCGGCGCGTACCGTCAGCTGGGTGATCTCGAAGTCAAAGCGGATTTCGCCTTCCACGATCACCCGCGCCTCGCGAACCCGTCCCGCGCTGAGCGCCTTTTCCCAGGCCGCAGCCACGTCCTCGGCGGATCTGAGCCGTGACTGGCCCTTGCCGGAGGAGGACATGACCGGTTTCACAAAACAGGGAAATCCGGTTCTTGCGCAAGCCGCCTGCAATTCCTCCAGGGAGGAGGCGAAGGCATAGGGCGAAGTCGGCAGCCTCAGTTCTTCCGCCGCCAGCACCCGGATGCGCTCGCGATTCATGGTGATATGGGCGGCACGGGCGGTGGGGATTACCGCGCAAAGCCCATCCGCCTCGATCCGCACCAGTTCGTCGGTGGCAAGCGCTTCGATCTCCGGCACCACCAGATGGGGTTTTTCAAGCTCCACCACGCCGCGCAACGCCTCGGCATCCGTCATGTCGATGACATAGGCGCGGTGCGCCACCTGATGCGCGGGCGCATTGGGATAGCGGTCGACAGCGATCGTCTCCACCCCCAGCCGCTGCAATTCGATGATCACTTCCTTGCCCA
>DATBCP010000521.1:0-2340 GCA_036270435.1 Rhizomicrobium sp.
AAATCGTGGCAGCTAGCATCAGCCGCCTATGCCATTCCGGCCGGCGGATGTTGACGATCGCGAGGGTGACGAAGGTTGCGAAGAATACAAGGTGCCAAAGGGGCAAGATCGAAAAGGAAAGACCGGCGTTCAAGTCTCCCGCCGCGCCGGCGCGCTGAATTTCTTTGATCTCCACCAGGAAACCGAACACGGTCATCACCGAGGCCAGCGCGATTCCGAAAAGGCCCGCGGCGCGGTGGTTCGCGGTCCGGCCCGAAGCGACAAACCAGGTCTGCTGGATGAAGAACAATGTCCACAGCGAGAAAAGAAGACCGTGGATGGCGATAACGGGCGCCGCGACGTGGTGGCCCTGGGTCATCGGCAGCCAGAATGTCGGCAAGAAGCCGCCGAACGCCGCCGCCGCGCATAACAGCGCCATATAGAAATAAAAGTAGGACCGGGTTGAAGAGCGGGTCCCTGCTATCGCGCTTGTTGCCACCGTCATGCCATGCCCCTCTCTCGTAAAAGATTCGAACCGCGCTTAGACCAACACCGTTGCAAGGCTTGTCTTGCCAGCAAGGCATCGGCTTCTCCCCGGCTGGCCCCTGGCCGATGCCGGCGCCACACCCGTAGGATCAACGCTCGCACCATTGCCCTCAGGGCCAGAACCGACCTGTTCGGATTCCTCAGACACCCCGGCCCCCACAGCCTCATGTTTTGAGTATTCAGACAGATAGGAACTTTTCTGGCAACGGGCGCGCCATTTCGCACTGAAAACGCCTTTGTTTCAGTGCGGTAGGCAGAGGCCCGGTGTCCGGGGCCTGCCATTTTGGCCAGCGTTCCGGCCAAGGAAACACGTCCGCACGCCGCCAATACGAATGTCCGCTTTGGGTGGCGGGTTCAACAGGTCGGTGTAACACCTTCTAATCTTACTAGATCAGGAGGTAAGCGGATGTCAGAGCGTCTTTGGCAGGCGAAACCCTGGGCGCGTTCTCTATGGCCGGCCCTGGTGAGTAGATCCTGAGCAACAGCGAAGGACGCGTGCGAACGCCGTCCAACTTTCTCGTAAGACCTGGATACGCTTCCCTCGCGGCGTCCATACGCTGCCGCTATGGACCCACTCGCCGGGGATGACGCCACGCCTTGGCGTGGCGTCACTTCGCCTTCGCCTGCCGCAAATCGGTCGCGTTGTCCGCCACTTTGCTCTCCAGCGCCATGCCGGCGATCATGGCATTGACCTGCTGCCGCTTTTCCTGGAAGGCCTTGAGCAGCGCGCCGGCCAGTTGGCGGCCCTGTGCCATCTTCACCGTCAACGGGTTGACCTGTGTGCCATTGATGCGGATCTCGTAATGCAGATGCGGTCCCGTCGCCATGCCGGTCATGCCGCTATAGGCAAACACCTGGCCCTGGCGGACGCGCGCGCCCATCCGCATGCCGGGTGCGAAGCGCGACAGATGGCCATAGGCAGTGGCATAGTTGTTGCCGTGATTGATCAGCACGAAATTGCCATAACCCGAAGCGCGGCCCATGAATTGGATGGCGCCGGCGCCCGCCGCCATCACCGGCGTGCCGGTAGGCACCGCGAAATCCACGCCCTTGTGCATGCGGGTATAGCCCAGGATGGGATGGAAGCGGCTGCCGAAGCCCGATGAGATGCGCGCGCCGTCCACCGGCGTCTTCATCAACAGGCCCTTGGCGCTTTCGCCCTTGGTATCGAAATATTCCGCCGGCTCGTTCGGATCGGCCTGGAAACGGTACATGGGAATCTCTTTGCCGCCCAAGGTCATCATCGCATAGGAGATGGCGCCGTATTTCGCCGGCTGGCCGTCGGGCGTGTAGTAATAGTCGTAATAGACTTCGAACTTGTCACCGGGGTGCAGGTCGCGCTGGAAGTCCACCTTGTAGGAGAACATGTGGATCAGGTCGACCACCACATCGGCGGGGATTCCTGCCTGCATGGCGGCAAGATACAGGCTGGAATCGATGGTGCCGCCGGCGCGGTGGCGATGGACCTGGAGTTCTTTTTTCACGAGTTCCGCGGTGTAGGTGCCTTCGGTGGTGCGGGTGACGGTGATTTCCTGCTCTATGGTCGGCGAGAAGTGCAGCGACAGCAGTCGCGAGATGGCTTGCGAATTTTCCGCCGTCGCGCCGCTGGCATCGTCTTCGCCGGAATCCACCGGCACCACCACCGGCTTGTGATTGACGATCACCGTGGTCGTGCGAGGCTGGGCCGGCGCACCTCTGGCATCGATGGTGGCGACCGAATAGGTAAGGTCGAAAGGCTGGCCGATCTTCAGTGCCCGGGGATCGAAATTCTTGCCCATGGCGGCCACGACCGCATTGGCGTCCTGGGCCGAAACG
>DATBCP010000522.1:0-5892 GCA_036270435.1 Rhizomicrobium sp.
CTCCACCCCGCGTCATGTGCTGGACGACCGTCCAGAGGGTGGGGCGATATAGGCCATGCCCATCCCCCTGTCCAGCCCTGGTTTTTCGCCCCATTTTCGGGCTCTTCAGCTGGGTTTAACTGCCCCCCTGTAAAAGGATAACTTGACTGCCGGGTGCGGTTTCAGCCTGCTCCAACGAGTGAGCCATGCGACGGTTTCTCATCCTATTCCTTCTGCTACCCGGCGTCGCCCTGGCAGCCGACCCCGCCCATACCATCACCCAAAAGGGGCGTACCTTCCGTCCGGCCGAGGTGACCATCAACCACGGCGAAACCCTGACATTCACCAACGAGGACAGTTTCATCCACCAGATCTATGTCGATGGGCTGTTCGATTCCGAGGAGAAGGCGCCGGGCGAGAACCTTAATGAAACCTTCTCCAATGCCGGGACCTTCCAGGTCCGCTGCCACATCCACCCCACCATGCGCATGACGGTGCGGGTGAAATAGTTCCGGAAAACAGCGCGTTACAGCCGCGCGCCATGCTGTTGTTCCGACCGTTCCTTAAGCGGGTATAAACCCCCTTGAGCCACACTATCCGGGTACGCCTGATAGGCTTGCCGGATGGCCTTGGCCAAATATTCGATCGGCGCCAAAATCTTTGGCGCCTTTGCCGCCATGAGCGTCCTTATCGGCCTCACGGGCCTGGCGGGCTATGGTGTGCTCTCCGCCGCCGGCGATATCGCGGTGACGACCTTCGACGGGCCGCTGATGGCGATCAATTATGCCCGCGCCGCGCAGACCGATTTCACCGAAATGCAACTGGCGGAATTGCGCTATGAGCATGCCGCGCCGTCCCAGCGCGCTGCCATCGCCGCCGATATCGCCGACATCGCTTCGACCTTCTCCGCCGATCTGGAGGTTGCCGCCCAGCGCAGCCCGGCCGAGGACGAACAGAGAATGATCGCCCAGATCCGGCCGTTGGTGGCGCGCTGGCGCGATGCCCGCGCCCGCGGCGACGCGGCCGCGCTTGAAAGCCTGGATAAGAAGATCGACGAGAAATTCGATCTGCTGATCGAATTCCACACCGACCATAGCTATGTCGGCCGGCGCCAGACCGCCACCAATATCGGCAACTACAAATATGCCAGCGGAGCGATGACCATCCTGGCGCTGCTGCTCGCTGCCGGCATCACCTTGCTCTTGCGCAGCCGCATCGTGCGCCCCTTGCGCGCCGCCGCCACCGTCGCCGATCGCATCGCCAAGGGCGAGCTGCAGACCGCCATTCCTCCCGGCGGCCAGGATGAAACCGGCGCCTTGCTCAAATCCATGACGGTAATGCAGGACAGCATCGCTGCGGCCATGGCGCGGGAAAAGGCGCTGCGCCGCTCCGCCGAGAACCGGTTGGTGGACGCGCTGGAGACCAGCCGCGAAGGCGTGATGCTGGTGTCGCCCGACGGCAAGATCGTGATGTCGAACAGCACGCTGCGCGGCTTCTTCCCGCAAATCGCCTATCAGCTGATGCCGGGCACCCGTTTCGACCAGGCGCTGGAGATGATCCAGCAGCAACTCGCGCCCACCCAGGCGCCAAGCCTGGACATCCAGCTCAGCGGCCACGCCGAACTGGAACTGGCCGACGGCCGTTGGCTGCGCATGACCGGCAGCGCCACCTCGGAAGGCGGCACCATCATCTTCCTGTCCGACTTTACCGCCATCAAGGAACGCGAAGAATCGCTGCGCCGCGCCAAGGGCGAGGCGGAAGCCGCCAATGCGTCCAAGACCCGGTTCCTGGCCAATATGAGCCACGAGCTGCGCACGCCCTTGAACGCGATTATCGGCTTTTCGGAGATCATTTCCGGCCAGCTATTCGGCAAGCTGGGCAATGAGCGTTATCTCGACTATTCCCAGGACATAGTGCGCAGCGGCCGCCATCTCCTGGCGGTGATCAACGACGTGCTGGATCTTTCCAAAAGCGAGGCCGGCAAGATGGTGCTGGCGGCGCGCGAGATCGACATGCGCGAGATGCTGAACGATTGCATCGCCATGGTGCGCGAGCAATGCGTCGGTGCCGGGCTGGCGCTGACCGTGACCGGCATGGAGGCGAGCCTGCCCATGGTCGGCGATGCCGCCAAGCTGCGCCAGATTTTCCTCAATCTCCTGTCCAATGCGATCAAGTTCACCGAAAAGGGCGGCAGCATCACCTTGTCGGCCGCGTCGGGCGCCAATCGGGTGGCGGTGACGGTGGCCGATACCGGCATCGGCATGGACCCCGCGGACGTGGAAATCGCCTTTCAGCCCTTTGGCCAGGTGGATAACCGGCTGGAGCGGCGCTATGAGGGCACAGGCCTGGGCCTGCCGCTGACCAAGGCGCTGGTGGACCTGCACAAAGGCCATATCGCCGTCGACAGCGCCCGCGGCCGGGGCACGCGGGTCACGGTATCTTTCCCCCGCGCGATCAGCGAAGAGCTGCTGGAAGCGGGTTGACCCTTTCAGGTTGAGAGCGCGTTCAATTCAGAACTCACCCTGGGCGGGCCCCCCGAACCGCGCGAAGCGCGGTCGGAGGACAAACTTCACGACCCGCCCATCCAGGGCAACCAGCCCCGAGTTTACGGCTCTGGATGGCGTTCGTACGCTGACGCTACTTACCAAGGCCGGCCACGATGAGGAGGGCGAGATATCGCCCTCCTCACGCAATCGTCGTCACCGCCGGACCATCAGCTCTTTGGCGGTCTGGATGGCGCGGACAAAACCTACCGGATCGGCGATGGCGGGCGTGGTCACCGAATCCACTCCGGTGCCTTCAATGCGGACCGTGCCATAATTGAAGACGCGGCCCAGCACGGACTGGTGCATCCGCACACCTTCGATATTGGGCAGCGCGATCTCGTTGGTACGCATCGACAGAAGGCCATATTTCTCCACAAAGCGATGGCTGGTGACGCCGATCTCGGTGGACCATTGCCGGACCATCATCCGGATGAAGGTGATCAGCCCCAGCAGGAACAGCACCCCGGCGCCGATCGTATAGGGGTCGGCTTGCGCTTCGCCTTGGACAATCATCGCCATGAACAGCAGGAACGGGATCAACAGAGCCAGCCACGCCCCCACGAAATAGATTTTGGGAAACCGGGCATAGACCACGATAGTTTCGCCGCCGCCCATGGATTTCTGGATATAGGACATGATGCCTCCCCTTCGGGGAGAGTCTTAGGCGATTTCGAGCCGCCGGCCTAGCTTGCTTTGGCGTTCATGATCCGGGAGCAACACCTCCCACGCCCCGCGCGCGGACGCTAGTGCTCATGATCGGGCAGCAATACTTCCCGCACGCCCTTATGGTTGGGGGCCGAAACCACGCCGTCTTGCTCCATGCGTTCGATCAGGCTGGCGGCGCGGTTGTAGCCGATCTGCAGCCGCCGCTGGATGTAGGAGGTGGACGCCTTCTTGTCCCGCGCCACCACCGCCAACGCCTTGTCGTACAGATCGTCGCCGGAGTCGCGGTTGCCGCCGCCCAGCAACGCATAGGGATCGTCGCTTTCCTCGTCCGGCTCCTCGGTGACGGCGTCGAGATATTCGGGTGTGCCCTGGGTCTTGAGGAAGCGGACCACGTCTTCGACCTCATGGTCCGACACAAAGGGTCCGTGGATGCGTTTGATGCGTCCGCCCGCCGCCATATAGAGCATGTCGCCCTGGCCCAAAAGTTGTTCGGCGCCCTGTTCGCCCAGGATGGTGCGGCTGTCGATCTTGGACGTCACCTGGAAGGAGATGCGGGTTGGGAAATTGGCCTTGATGGTGCCGGTGATCACGTCCACCGACGGTCGCTGGGTGGCGGCGATCAGGTGAATGCCGGCGGCGCGCGCCATCTGGGCCAGGCGCTGCACCGCGCCTTCGATTTCCTTGCCGGAAATCATCATCAGGTCGGCGACCTCGTCGACCACCACCACGATATAGGGCATCGCCTCGAATTCGAGATTCTCATCCTCATAGATGGGCTTGCCGGTCTCGCGGTCGAAGCCGGTCTGCACCGTGCGCTTGAGGACTTCGCCCTTGTCCTTGGCCTTGCGGACGCGCTCATTGAAGGCTTCCACCCCGCGCACGCCCATCTTGGACATTTTGCGGTAGCGGTCTTCCATCTCGCGCACCGCCCATTTCAACGCCACCACCGCCTTGCGCGGATCGGTCACCACCGGGGAAAGCAGGTGGGGAATGCCGTCATAGACCGACAGTTCCAGCATCTTGGGATCGATCATGATCAGCCGGCATTGCTGCGGCGACATGCGATAGAGCAGGGACAGGATCATGGTGTTCAATCCCACCGACTTGCCCGAGCCGGTGGTGCCCGCCACCAAAAGGTGAGGCATCTTGGCGAGGTCGGCCATCACCGGCTCGCCGCCGATAGTCTTGCCCAGCGCCACCGTCAGCGGCGCGCGCGCCTTTTCATAATCGCTGCTGGCGAACATCTCGCGCAGATAGACGGTTTCGCGGAAACTGTTGGGCAGCTCGATGCCGATCACATTGCGTCCCGAAATGGTGGCGATGCGGGCTGCCACCGCGCTCATCGAGCGTGCCACGTCGTCGGACAGCGAGATCACCCGGCTGGATTTTACGCCTGCCGCCGGCTCGAATTCATACAGCGTGACCACCGGCCCCGGACGCACAGCGGTGATGCGGCCCTTGACTCCGAAATCGGTCAGCACCGCTTCCAGCATGCGGGCATTCTCTTCCAGCGCTTCGTCGGACAAAGTGTGGCTGTCCTTGACAAGCGGGGCCTCGGTCAAAAGGCCGAGGGCAGGCAGTTGATATTCGCCCGAGGAAAGATTCAGCGCGGGTTGTTTGTCCGCGCGCTTGGGAGCGTTGATACGGGTATCGCGCCGCACGCGGCTTTGCTGGCGTTCCGCCAACCGGGCGGCCGCTATGGGTTCGACGTCGGGCACATCCCCATCTTCGTCCGGATGATAGGCGCCTTCGTCATCGTCCTGGTATTCGTGCTCGCCTTCCTCGTCATGGCCGAAATGGATTTGCGGCCTTTTCACCAACCCGGCCAGCCATTTTGCGCCAGACGGAATGGCGATGACGCCGCGCGCGATGGGCATGAAGCGCAGGCCCGTGGCCAGGAAGGCCAATGGCAGGCCCGCGATCAAAAGCCCCAACGGCAAAGCCCAGGCGAGCGCGGGGCTTTGCCACACTTGTGCGGCATGGGCGGAAAGGCCGTGCGCGGCGATGCCGATCATGCCGCCGGCGCCGGCCGGCAGGCTGGCCAGCGGCGGCACCAGGCCCAAGCCTGCCGCCATGGTGATGGTGCCCAGCGGCCAAGCCACCAGCCGCCACATGGCATATTTCATCCCTTTGCCGCGCAAGGCGCGCAGGCCCCACACCAACAGGGGCGCCAGGAAGACCAACGCCGCCCAGCCAAAGATCTGCAACATCAGATCAGCCGCAACTGCGCCGAAAGCGCCCAGCCAGTTGCTGGCGTCGCGCAAATTGGCGTTATTCAGGCTGGCATCATCGGAAGAATAGCTGACCAGCGCGACCAGCGCCGCCGCGGCTGCCAGCATCAGCAACAGGCCTGCGCCGCGCAAGGCCGCGACGCGCATCAGCCGGTTCATGGCGTGTTTGGCGTCTGCCAGGGCATCGCTCATCGCGCCGCCGCGGGCGCGAGGATGATAGACGCCACCGATCATTCTGTTGCCAGCCATGCTCAATCCCTCCTGGTCATGCCCCATGGAGAGGCGAGACCTGGTCCGCCCGCCCGCCTAGTGTCGTGGTTTCGAAGTTCGCGATACCATCGATATCAAGCTCCGGGCGAACTTCGAAACCAAAACGACACCAGGAATAGCTGATTTCTAGTGCCCCGATTCCGAAATTCGCCTGGAGCCGGATATCAAGTTCATGCGAATTTCGGAATCGGGGCACTAGA
>DATBCP010000523.1:0-8515 GCA_036270435.1 Rhizomicrobium sp.
AACCACCTGGGTCCCCTTCCCTCACGCCGCATCTATCGATGCGGCGTTCGCCGGGGATGACACCGGAGTTTTGGAAGGACCGAATCACAATTTCCTGATCGCCCCGTCCAACCGCTCCAGCGCCTCTGACAGCCGCGCCGAATCCTGAGCGAAGCAGATACGCAGATAGGAGTCATCCCGCGCTTCGCCCAGGCTGAAGGCCCAACCCGGCGAGACGCCTACATGATCGTTCCTCACCATCTCCTGGCAGAAGCGCAAACTGTCCTTCAGTCCATCGACATGCAGGAAGCCGTAAAAGGCGCCGTCGGGCCTGAACCAGCGTACCCGGTTCAGGCGGCCGATCCAGTCCTGCACCACATCGCGGCCCTGGCGGCAGCGTTCCAGTAGTTCGCCACGGAAAGCATCCCCTTGCGGCGACAGCGCTGCCAGCGCCCCATACTGCACGAAATGAGTCGAGCCCGTGTTGTTGCATTGGGCCATGGCGGCGGCGGCGGGCTCGACTCTTTTGGGATGCACCAGCCAGCCGATGCGCCAGCCGGTCATCGCCCAGGGTTTGGAAAAGGAATTGATGGCAAACACCGCATCGTCTTCCCCGGCGATGGCGAGAAAGGACGGTGCGTGGCTCCCGCCGTCATAGATCAGCGTGCCATAGACTTCATCGGCCAGGATGGCGATGCCGCGGGCGCGGCAGAAATCCAGGATGGTCTGCTGTTCTTTCGTCGTCAGCATCCAACCGGTGGGGTTGCTGGGCGAGGCCAGGAACATCGCCCGGGTCCGCCCGTCACAGGCGTCAAACAGCTTGTCGAGATCCAGATGCCAGCGCCCGCTATTCCAATCCTCGTCCAGCCGCACCAGGCGCGGCTCGGCGCCTACCACCTTGGTGGCCTGGAAGATGTTGGGCCAGATGGGCGACACGATCACCACATTGTCGCCCGTCTCACAGCACATCTGCAGTGCGCTCACCACCGCCAGCATGGCGCCTCCGGGAACGGTGATGCGTTCCAGCCCGATATCAGCGCCGCTGGTGCGCTTGTGGAAATCGCGGATCGCTTCGCGCAAGGGCAGGATGCCGCGGGCATTGGTGTAAAAAGTGCGGCCCTCTTCCAGCGCCTGGATGGCGGCCTGGCGGATGAAGGGGGGCGTCACCAGGTCGGTCTCGCCGAACCACAAGGGCAGGACGTCGGGATTGCCCAGCCCCAGGGCCGTGACCTTGGAGATGCCGGACGGCTCCAGGCTGCGGATGGCGGGGCGGATGGGGTCGGGGCGGATTGGATTGCTCATGGCTGCGCTGTGTAACTGAAGTTTGCGCCAGTGTCCCGATTCCGAAATTCGCAGGTGCTCCATATCGGTCTCGGGGCGAATTTCGGCATCGAAAGGACACTGGCAACTTATTGAATCCTAGTGTCGTTCCGGTTTCGAAATTCGCCCAGAGCCGGATATCAACAGCTTGCGAATTTCGAATCTGCGACACTAGGGGCATAATGCGGCATGGATTCGCCAAATAACCTCTCCTGGCCTTTGCTGAAGCGCTATTGGCCGATTGTGTTTTTCGCGGTTCTTTTCGGGATTTACGGCTGGCTGCAGGTGGCGGCGACCGGCAGTGGCCATGATGGCGTGATAGGCCCGCGCTACAACGCGCTGGGCGCCGATTGGGTGATTTTCCTGGCCGCAGCGCGGGCTTTCTTCACCGGCGATCTGGCGCACATCTACAATCAGGCCTGGATCACCCACGCCACCAACAGCGAATTCGCGCACTGGCTTTCGGGTCCCTTGCCCTTTCCGCTGTTTCCCTATCCGCCCTTGTATCTGCTGCTGGTCCTGCCATTTGCCAAGCTTCCGGTCGCCTGGTCGTTGGCGCTGAGCCAGTCGGCGCAATTTGCCGCGTTGGCCTGGGCGTTGCGCAAGCTGGCGCCGGATAAGGCCAGCCTGTTTTTCCTTGTCGGTGCGTTTCTCAGTCCGGCCGCGTCCACCAATGTGCTGGCCGGCAGCAATGCCGTGCTGGTGGCGGCGCTGATCGTGGGCGGGTTGGCGATGCTGGAGACAAAGCCGCTGTTCGCCGGCGCCCTGTTGGGGGTGATGATATTCAAGCCGCAATTTTTTCCGCTGCTGCCGCTGGCGCTGTTTGCGGCAAAAGAAAACAAGGCGCTGCTCGGCATGACGATGTGTGCGGTCCTGCTGGCCTTGGCCAGCGTCGCGCTGTTCGGGCCTCATCTGTGGCTGGACTGGATCAATGTCTATCTCCATCCCCAGCAGGTGGGCGGGGTCAATGGCACCGAATGGGGCCATCGCTGGGATGACAGCGTCTCCACCTGTGTTTCCCTGTTGGGGGCGCCACAGGGGCTCGCCACCGCCGCCCAGGCGCTTTCGGTGGTGATTGCCATCGCCGCGGTCTGGCGGGCCTTTCGCCGACCCGGCCTCGCGGCGCGCGCCATGGACGCGCCGCGTTCCTACGCTGACGCTAGGAACCGTTCGCCGGGCGAAAGGTCCACTGGACCCTTCGCTTATCCGGCTCAGCCCCAGCGGCTGGCGATCCTGCTCTGTGCGACGCTTTTGGCCTCGCCGCATGTGTCCAATTATGACCTGTTGCTGCTGGCGCTGGCGGCCCTTCTCCTGGTCCGGACCCTGCCGGAAAGTTCCCGTCCCCTGGCCCTGATCCTGCCCCTGCTGGCCTGGATCGCCCCGCTTTACAATCCGCCCCGGCTAACCCCCGTTGGCCAGATCACCCCCCTGGTGCTTATGGGCTTGATTTGGTTGCTTTTCCGAAGATTTTCCCAGCCTGGCGGTCTGACGGCTCAAAAACCGCTGCCAATAGCTTGATTTAAGGGCGAAGAGACCCGTATAAGCCCCGCAATCTCGCACGCGGGGATGGCTTTCGGCAGGTGTTCTGCCGTCGCCGTCCGGTGCCTCCCAGGTGGAGGTAATCCCCGCGTCTGGCCAACCGGTAAAGGAGACTGAACTCATGGCTTTGCCAGAATTTTCCATGCGCCAGCTGCTCGAGGCGGGTGCCCATTTCGGCCACCGTCAGCAGCGTTGGAATCCCAAGATAGCGCCGTTCATCTATGGGCAGCGCAACGACATCCACATCCTGGACCTGACCCAGACCGTGCCGCTGTTGCACCGCGCCCTTGTCACGTTGCGGGATGTCGCCGCCAGCGGCGGACGCATCCTGTTCGTGGGCACCAAGCGCCAGGCGTCCGAGCCGATCGCGGCGGCCGCCAAGCGTTGCGCCCAGTATTACGTCAATCACCGCTGGCTGGGCGGCACGCTGACCAACTGGCAGACCATCTCGCACTCGATCCGGCGCCTGCGCTCGATCGAGGAAACGCTGTCGGGGGCCGAACATTCCGGCCTGACCAAGAAGGAATTGCTGGGCCTCTTGCGCGAGCAGGACAAGCTGGAACGCTCCCTGGGCGGCATCAAGGAAATGGGCGGCGTTCCCAATCTGCTGTTCGTTGTCGACACCAACAAGGAATCCATCGCCATCGCCGAAGCCCGCAAGCTGGGCATCCCCGTCATGGCCATCGTGGACTCCAACAGCAATCCCGACGGCATCGCTTTCCCAATTCCGGGCAATGACGATGCCGCCCGTGCCATCGCGCTTTATTGCGACCTGGCGGCCCGCGCGGTGATCGACGGCTTGGGCGAAAGCCAGGCCGCGGCCGGCGTGGATCTGGGCGCAGCGGAACAGGTTGAAGACGTGACCGCGCAAGCCAGCGCAGCCGAACCGGCCACCGCCTGACGCCTTTTGGCGCCTTACCAAAACCATCGCTTTGCGCGCGCAGAAACCTGCGTGAGGTTTGAACGGAGACTGACATGGCCAACATCACCGCCTCCATGGTGAAGGACCTGCGCGACAAGACCGGCGCGGGCATGATGGACTGCAAGAATGCCTTGAACGAAACCAATGGCGACATGGAAGCCGCCATCGACTGGTTGCGCAAGAAAGGCATTTCCAAGGCCGCCAAAAAGTCCGGCCGCACCGCCGCCGAAGGCCTGGTGGGCGTGGCAGTGGATGCCGGCACCGGCGTGCTGCTGGAAGTCAATGCCGAGACCGACTTCGTCGCCCGCAATGATGAGTTCAAGGCTTTCGTGAAGGACGCCTCCAAGCTCGCTTTGAAGGAAGGCGGCGACCTGGAGAAACTGCTGGCTTCTGCGATGGGCTCTTCCACCGTACAACAGACCCTGACCGAACTGGTCGCCAAGATCGGCGAGAATATGAGCGTGCGCCGCGCCGCCGCGCTCGCTGTCGATCCGGGCGTGGTTGCCGCTTATGTCCACAATGCGACCTCGCCCGAACTGGGCAAGATCGGCGTGCTGGTAGGGCTGAAATCCACCGCCGACAAGGAAAAGCTGTCGGCCCTGGCCAGGCAGCTCGCCATGCATGTTGCCGCCGCCTCGCCGCTGGCGATTTCGCCCGAGCATCTGGCGCCGGAAGTGGTGGAACGCGAGCGCAACGTCCAGGCCGAGATTGCGCGCCAGTCGGGGCGTCCGGAAAATGTCATCGAAAAGATGATGGAAGGCCGGATGCGCAAATTCTACGAAGAGACGGTGCTGCTGCAGCAGACCTTCGTGATCGACGGCGAGACCCAGGTCGGCAAGGTGATCGAAAAGGCCGCCAAGGATTTGGGCGCGCCCATCACCGTCGAAGGCTTTGTCCGCTTCCAGGTGGGCGAGGGCATCGAAAAGACCGAAGCCGACTTCGCCGATGAAGTCGCCCAGATGGCGGGCACGCGCTGACTCGATCAATCCTCACCCTTCGGCAGCAGGCGCGGGGTGAGGAAAATCCTCATACTGGGCCTGTCGAATCATGAGGCCGCCGATGTCCGCCACGCCGAAATACAGCCGGATCCTGCTCAAAGTGTCCGGCGAGGCGCTGATGGGGCAGGGCTCGTTCGGCGTCGACATCGATGTGGTGGACCGCATCGCCCGCGACGTGAAGGAAGCGCATAGCGCCGGCACCCAGATCTGCATGGTGGTGGGCGGCGGCAATATCTTTCGCGGGTTGGCCGGTTCGGCCAAGGGCATCGACCGCTCCACTGCCGACTATATGGGCATGCTGGCGACCGTCATGAACGCGCTCGCCCTCCAGGCAGGAATGGAGAGGGTTGGGCTCAGTTGTCGCGTCCAGTCCGCCATCGCCATGAACAATGTCTGCGAACCCTATATCCGGCGGCGCGCCATCCGGCACATGGAAAAGGACCGGGTGGTGATCTTCGGGGCGGGAACCGGGAATCCCTTCTTTACCACGGACACCGCGGCCGCCCTTCGGGCCGCGGAAATGGGCTGCGACGCCCTTTTGAAGGCCACCCAGGTGGACGGGGTCTATTCCGCTGACCCCAAAAAGGTTCCCGATGCCAAACGCTACGATTCTCTCAGCTATCACGAGGTGTTAGCCCAGAATCTCCAGGTCATGGACGCCGCCGCCATTTCGCTTTCCCGGGAAAATCGCATCCCCATCCTGGTGTTTTCCTTGGGCGAGCCGGGCGGTTTGGCCCAGGTTCTCAAGGGTCAGGGACGAGCAACCATTATCGAAGAAAAATGAAGCAAGACCGGGGTCTTAAGGTAATCTTGCCATAAGCGATACGGGGGCATGGAGCGAAACGGATGGGTGAGGCCTATCACAAGGAAGAGCTGGACCGGCGCATGAATGGCGCTGTCGCCACCCTTAAGAGCGAATTGGGCGGACTTCGCACCGGCCGGGCCAGTGCCGCGCTGCTCGATCCCGTGAAGGTCGAGGCTTATGGCAATGTCGTGCCGATCAACCAGGTCGGAACCATTTCCACGCCCGAAGCCCGCATGATCACGGTGCAGGTCTGGGACAAGGGCCTGGCCAAGGCGGTGGACAAGGCGATCCGCGATGCGGGCCTGGGCCTCAATCCGCAGATGGACGGTCAATTGCTGCGCATCCCGCTGCCGGAGCTCAACGAGGAACGCCGCAAGGAGCTTTCCAAGCTGGCGCACAAATATGCCGAAGCCGCGCGCGTGGCGGTGCGCAACGTGCGCCGCGACGGCATGGATCTGCTCAAAAGGCTGGAGAAGGATCACAAGATCGGCCAGGACGAGCAGCATACCAAGGGCGAGGAGCTGCAGAAGCTGACCGACGCCCATATCAAGGATATCGATTCCGCGCTCCATGCCAAGGAGCAGGAAATCATGCAGGTGTGACCCAGGGCAATTTCAGGGCGTTTTCGCAGAAAATGCGACAAAGGAATTAGAATTGGGCGAGCTTCCCACCCATCTTCCCAAGCATGTCGCCATCATCATGGACGGCAATGGCCGCTGGGCCAAGAAGCGCTACCTGCCGCGCGAGGCAGGTCACTATGCCGGCATGTCCGCGGTGCGCGAGACCGTGCGCGCCTGTTGCGACATGGGGCTGGAGAACCTGACGCTGTTCGCCTTCAGCAGCGAAAACTGGAAGCGTCCCAAGACCGAGGTGGGCGCTCTGATGGGCCTGTTCCGCGCCTATTTCCGCAGCGACATGGATGAATTGGTGGAGCGCAATGTGCGCATGCGTATCATCGGCCATCGCGGCCGGGTCGCCTCCGACATCCAGCAGATGATCCACGATTCCGAAAGCCGCACCGCGCAGAACAACGGCATGAACCTGACCTTTGCCTTCGACTATGGCGGGCAGGAGGAAATCGCCGCCGCCGCCCAGGAATTGGCGCGCGCCGCCAAAGATGGGCGGCTGGACCCCGAGACCATCACGCCGGAATTGTTCGCCGCCCGGCTGTTCACCAGCGGGCTGCCGGCGCCGGACCTGGTGATCCGCACCAGCGGCGAACACAGGCTGTCGAATTTCCTGCTTTGGCAGTCGGCCTATGCCGAGCTGTTGTTCCTGGACACGCTGTGGCCGGATTTCGATCGCGCCGTCTTGACCGCGGCGCTGAACCAGTTCGCCGCCCGCGAGCGCCGCTTCGGCGCGCTGGATTCGGAAAGCGCGGCATGAGCGTGAGCCAGCAACACTCCGGACATGCGATGCGCTCGGCCAGTGAAGGCGTGTTGCGCGTGCTGTTCGGCCTGTTCCTCGCCGCCGTTGCGGTGGCCTTGACGATCTTGAGCGCCAATTGGTTCAGCGCCGTCACCGTGGTGATGACGCTGTTCGGCGCGCGGGAATGGCACCGCATGGTGCGCACGCCCCAGGAAGCCGCGATCGCCGACCAGCAGCCGGTTCACATCCAGACCGCCATCACGGGCGCCAGCATTGCGCTGGCGGTGGTGGCACTGTGCTTCAGGCTGGTGCCCTTGGCGTTTGCGCTCCTGGCGGCCGGGGCCATCGCGTCCTTCGAATGGGCGCGGCGGCGTGGCGACAATCCGGTATGGCACGCTGGCGGGGTGATCTATCTCGGCCTGCCGGCGCTGGCTCTGGTAGGCTTGCGCGTTCTGCCGATGCAGGGCTCGAATGTCGTTTTGGGCCTCTTTCTCATTGTTTGGGCCACCGATACCGGGGCGCTGGTGTTCGGCAAGTTGATCGGCGGCAGAAAAATCGCTCCCAAACTGTCGCCCGGCAAGACCTGGGCGGGCACAATTGGCGGCAGCATCACCGCCGCGATGGTGTTTGGTCTCTATATTGCCCTCTTTGGGTTCAATGCTTTACTCGCCATGCTCTATGCCCTGGTCTTCAGTCTTGTCGCCCATGGCGGGGACCTGTTCGAAAGCCTGGTCAAGCGCCGCTTCGGCTACAAGGATTCCGGCGGCTTGATTCCGGGTCATGGCGGAGTGCTTGACCGCGTGGATTCGCTGTTCGCTGCCAGCGTGGTGCTGGCGCTGCTGGTGTTCGGCCTGCATTTCAATCCGATGTTCGGAGGCCGCGCATGAAGCCGATCGCTGCGACCCGCATATTCGATGAATTGCCGCCGATGGACGATGTCCTGGCGCGCAAGGTGACGGTCCTGGGCTCCACCGGCTCCATTGGGGTCAACACGCTGGATGTCATCCGTCACGTCCGTAAGCTTCATGGCGAGGGCGCGCTTCCCGTCGCGGCCTTGACCGCCGGCGACAATGTGAAAGTCCTGATCGAGCAGGCGCTGGCGGTGAAGCCGGAACTGGCGGTGATCGGCAAGGAATCCCTGTTCGCGGAACTGCGGGACGGCCTGGCCGGCAGTGGCATCGAAGTGGCGGCCGGCCGCGAGGCGGTGGTCCATGCCGGCGCGCACGCCAGCGATTTCGTCATGGTCGCCATCATGGGGGCCGCGGCCATCGAGCCCGCGTTGGCCGCCATCCGCCGGGGCGGCGTGGTGGCGCTCGCCAACAAGGAATGCGTGGTGGCGGCGGGTGCGGTGTTCCACGACGCGATCGAAAGATCCGGCGCCCAGGTCCTGCCGGTGGACAGCGAGCACAATGCGATCTTCCAGGTGCTGCGTTCCGGCGATGCCTCCGAAGCCGATCTGGTCACCATCACCGCTTCCGGCGGGCCGTTCCGCGAATGGAGCCTGGAGCGGATGCGTGCCGCCACCGTCGAGGAAGCCGTGGCTCATCCCAATTGGGCGATGGGGCGCAAGATTTCCCTCGACAG
>DATBCP010000524.1:0-4957 GCA_036270435.1 Rhizomicrobium sp.
CATGCTCTATGCCAATTACACCAAATGCCCGGCGGTGGGCGGCAAAGTGGCCGGCGCCAATCTGGCCCAGGTCAAGGCCATGCCCGGCGTGAAAGATGCCTTTGTGCTGGACGGCAACGGCAAGATCGAGGAGTTCATGCCGGGGGTCGCGGTGATCGCGACATCGACATGGGGGGCCTTCAACGCCAAAAAGGCGCTCCAAGTTAAATGGGATGAAAGCCACGCGTCAAAAGACGATTCCACGCAAGCCGCGGCCAAGGCCGCCCAACTGGCCAAGGAGCCGGGGGACGAAGTGATCGCCAATCTCGGCGATGTCGATGCGGCCTTCGGCAAGGCCGCCAAGACGGTGGAAGCCTTTTATGAATATCCCTTCCTCTGCCATGCCACGCTGGAGCCGATGAATGCCACCGCCTGGTATCATGACGGTACCATGGAAGTGTGGGCGCCGACCCAGGCGCCGACCCGTGGCCTGACCCAGATCGCGGCCCTGTTGAAGCTGCCCGAAGACAAGGTGATCGTCCATCAAACCCGTTCCGGTGGCGGTTTCGGCCGGCGCGGCACGAACGATTTCATGTGTGAAGCCGCGGCCATCGCCATGAAGGTGAACGCCCCGGTCAGGCTGCAATGGATGCGCGAAGACGATATGGCGCATGACTTCCACCGCGTCGCGGGATTCCATGCCCTCAAGGGCGCGCTGGACGCAAACGGCAAATTGACGGGGTGGCAGGATCACTTCATCACCTTTACGCCCGATGGCAAGGAAACGGTTCGCGGCGGCGACCTGCCGGCTGCCGAATTCCCGGCCAACGTGCTGGCCAATGCGCGCATTACCCGAAGCAAGATGCCGCTGATGATTCCCTGCGGTTCCTGGCGTGCGCCGGGCTCAAACGGTTATGCCTACGCCATTGAGGGTTTCATCCATGAGTTGGCGGTGGCGGCGGGGCGCGACCATCTCGAATTCCGCCTGGAAATGCTGGGCGATCCGCGCTGGCTGAAACCGGGTGACCCGCGGTCGCTTCATACTGGCCGCGCCGCCGGCGTCATCAAGCTGGCTGCCGAAAAGGCCGGCTGGGGCAAAAGCCTGCCCAAGGGCAGCGGCATGGGTCTTGCGTTCCATTTCTGCCATTTGGGCCATGTCGCCGAGGTGGCCGAAGTGAGCGTCGATGAGAAGAAGAAGCTCACCGTGCACCGGATCACGGTGGCGGCCGATGTCGGGCCCGTGGTCAATATGAGCGGCGCGGAAGCACAGTGCCAGGGTGCGGCCCTGGATGGGCTTTCCACCATGTTCGGCCATCAGATCGACATCGAAAATGGGCGAATCCGGCAGTCCAATTATTCCGACTATCCGTTGCTGCGCATGCGGAGCACACCGCCGGTGGATGTCCATTTCATCCAATCAGACTATCCGCCCACCGGCATGGGCGAGCCGGCGCTGCCGCCGGTGGCGGCGGCTGTCTGCAATGCGATCCATGCCGCAACGGGCGAGCGCATCCGCAAACTGCCGCTCGCCAAGCTGGGGTATACGATCTAAAGACGGGACACCGGGATCGCTCCAATATTTTGCGCAGCGGCGAAATCCGCAAGCTCGCCAACAATCCGGCCGAATGCCTACCCAAATTGGGTCTTCATGCCAACGCGTGGAGCGGCGGCTGTCACCTTATTGTGGTAATTGCCTGCCACCACTTTCCCGCCTGGGGACACATGAGACATTTCCGCAATATGGCGTTGGGCGGCCTGGCCCTGGTCCTGCTGCACGGCAGGGCGGAAGCGGTCGAGCCTTTTCCTGCCGAGTGCAGGCTGACCCTGGCGGCAACCGTCCCCATCAGCCTGACCGACAACCATGTCAATGTGCCGGTGATGGTGAATGGCCGCCGGCGTACCTTCGCGATCGACACGGGTGCCTTCACCAGCGCCGTCAGCAAATCGGTGGTGGCGGAGCAAGGCATCAAGACCTACGGCATCCACAAGAATTTGGAACTGCAGGACTCCGGCCATAAGGATGCGGAGCTTTACGCCACGCTGGAGGAATTCGTCATCGGCAACCAAAAGGCCCATGACGCGCGGATGTCGGTGATGGAGCCTGCCCCCGTAGACGGGCTTGTCGGGCCGGAGTATTTGCGCAATTTCGACCTGGATTTCGACTTCGCCGCCGGCACGCTCAATCTCTTCCGCCACCATCCCTGCTCCGGCCGGGCGGTCTATTGGACCGACGACTATTTCGTGGTTCCGATGGACGTCACGGACCAGGGCCATATCCGGGTGGATGTGTTGCTAGACGGCAAACCGATCCGCGCCATGCTCGACACCGGCGCCGCCTTTACCGTCATCGGCAAATCGATCGCGCAATCCGATTTCAATGTCGACATGGACAAGGTCAACGTCGAAGGCGGGAGAACTTTCACCCTTTCGGGGATGAACGGGGGCGAACAAAGCGCCGTGCCGCATCGCTTCATGGGACTCCAGCTGGGCGGAATCAACATCAAGAATCCCATTCTAGCAATATCGACCGCCGAGCGAGGCGTCCAGTTCGATTATACCCGTCTGGTTTTGGGCATGCCGGAGTTGAGCAAGCTCCACCTCTATGTCGCCTATGATGAGCGCAAACTGTACTTTTCGCGCGCCAATGCCAATGCCTCCGATCCCGCCCGGATTCAGCGCTAGCGGCCAATTTTAACGACCTGGCAAAGCCGTCCTGGACTTCCTTCGGACCCGACATCCCGCCAAGATGGGCGAAAAAGAAGGGGACGGTCATGATTCTCAGGCTGATACCGCTCGTCCTGGCGCTCTTTGCGGTCATGGCCAGGGATACCACGATCGGCGCTGCTGCGCCCCAATCCGCGCCCAAGCCTGTCACCATCACGGTCGATGAAGGCACTTCGATCTCGGTGGCGGTTTCACCCGATGGCAAGATGCTGGCGATGGACCTGCAAGGCAGCATCTGGGTGATGCCGGCCACGGGCGGCCCGGCCAGGCGCATCACCGATGTCTTCAACGATGCTCACCAGCCGGTCTGGTCGCCCGACGGCAAGACCATCGCTTTCTTTGCCTATCGCGATGGCGGCTATGACCTGTGGGCGGTGGCGCCGGACGGCAGCAGCCAGCACCGGCTGACCTGGGGGCCGTTCGACGACCGGGAGCCCGCTTTCAGCCATGACGGGACACGGATCGCCTTTTCCTCGGACCGCGGCAAAGTGCTGGGCAGCGACTATAATATCTTCGTGCTGGAGCTGCGCAGCGGCGAAATCCGCCAGCTCACCAGCAATCCGGCCGAAGACATGATGCCCAGTTGGTCGCCCGACGATCGACAGGTGGCGTTTGCTTCAACGCGCGAGAACGGCCATGGCATCTGGGCGGTGGATGCGGCGGGTGGCTCCGAGCGCCAGCTGGGCACATCGGCCGCGCGTGTCGACGCCGTCAGTTGGAGTCCGGACGGGCAGGTCATCGCCCATGCCGTGGACGGCACCAAGGGCTGGCTGGAGGCGAATGGAAAATCTCTCACGGGCAACGAGCATGTCTTTCCGTTCCGTGTCAGCTTTCAATCGCCAACGACTTTTTTCTATACCGCCGATGGCAAGATCAAAAAGCGTGCGCTGAATGGCGCGGCCGAGACCGTGCCCTTCACCGCGCAGCTGGAGGTCACGCCTGTTCGCAACACCTATACGCGCCGCAAGCGCGATTTCGCCAACCAGGCGCCGCGCAAGGCGCTGGGCATTGTGCGCCCGGTCCTGTCACCGGACGGCAAGACCATCGCCTTTGCGGCATTGGGCGATATCTATCTGATGCCGGTGGGCGGGAAGCCCCGCAATATCACCCATGATGCCGCCTATGATACCGAACCGGCCTGGTCGCCGGATGGCGGCACCTTGGTCTATAGCTCGGACAAAGTTGGCGGCTTGCTGCAGCTTTGGCTGTATGACGTCAAAACGGGCCGGCAACGGCAATTGACCCATGTTGCCACCCAACCGATTTCGCCCGCCTTTTCGCCCGACGGCAAACGCATTGCCTATCTGGATGTGGACGGGATGTGGCGGCGCGCCGGCGTGGCGGTGGTGGATGTGGCGAGCGGCGCGATTTCCCATGTCCATGCTTCCATTTTCGCGCCGGGCGCGCCCTGCTGGTCGCCGGATGGCGCGCGCATTGCCGTGGCGATGGTGGCTCCTTACTCGACGCGCTATCGCGAAGGCACCAACCAGGTCCTCACCATGTCATCGACGGGCTCGGTCAACGACAGCGACGACAGATGGTATGCGCCAGTGCCTAACCTTTCCATCGACAGCCGCGGGTGGAACGGTCCGGTCTGGTCGCCCGATGGCACCCGCATGGCCGCCATTTATGAAGGCAGTTTGGCGGTGTTTCCGGTTTCGGCGGCGGGCGTGCCGCTGGGGCCGCCGCGGCATTTGACCAGCGAGATCGCCTATGCGCCCAGTTGGTCCGGCGACGGGAAGCAGATTCTCTATCAGTCCAATGACAAGCTCCGGCTGCTGGATGTCGAAACCGGCGAGGCGCGGACCGTGCCCCTGGATCTCACCTATCGCGTCGCCGTGCCCAAGGCCCATCTTGTCCTGCATGTCGGCAAGCTGGTGGACGGCGTTTCCAGGACCGCACGCGCCGACATCGACATTCTGCTCGACGGCAATCGCATTGCCGCGGTCGAGCCGCACAAGCCCGGACGCAATGCGGTGGAGTTGTCGCAACTGACCGCCATGCCGGGGCTGATCGATTTCCATACCCATCGCCAGAGCGATTTCATCGAGCAGCAGGGCAGGGCGTTTCTCGCTTACGGCATCACCGCCATACGCAGCCCTGGCGGCCTTCCCTATGAAGCGGTGGAAGACCGCGAAGCCACCGATGCCGGCATCCGGGTCAGCCCGCGTATCTTCAACACGGGCCATCTGATGGAATGGCGACGGGTCTATTACAAGATGGGGATCGCGATTTCCTCGCCGGCCCAGCTGGA
>DATBCP010000525.1:0-7324 GCA_036270435.1 Rhizomicrobium sp.
GTTGGATTCTACATCACGGGCGCCTACTGGTTCACCGCTTCGACCTCCTTCGCCAACCCCGCCGTGACCATGGCGCGCATGCTGAGCGACAGTTTCGCAGGGATCGCGCCTTCGTCCGTGCCAGGCTTTATCGCCGCTCAACTGGCGGCGACTTTGGCGGCTTGTTTTGCCCTTCCCTGGCTGTTTGCGTCGCCATCTGAGACAAAAGCGGCTCGCACGGACTTCTCTGAAACGCGTCAAAGTGAAACGTGCGGTCCGCGAAACGCACAACCATAAAGCGCGCGCGATATGACGCGGCATATCGCGGAACTTTCGCCTTGAGATTGGCAAAAATCAATCGGTACTCCGTTCACGGAGGGCGTGAAATGTTAATGTCTGCGCGGCAAATGGTTCATTGACGCGTTGTCAGCTTTCAACAAAACAAGAGACATGTCCGAGTCACTCATGCCAGCGCGCCACCTGGAAAATCAAAAGGCGCCATACAACGTCCTGTTTCTTTGCACCGGCAATTCGGCGCGGTCCATCATGGCCGAAAGCATCCTCAACAAGATCGGAAAAGGACGCTTCCAAGCCTTTTCCGCCGGATCGCATCCCAAGGGCCAGGTTCATCCCCAGGCTATGACATTGCTGCGGCAGCACGGTTTCGATACCGGCCGTTTGCGGTCCAAATCCTGGAGCGAGTTCGTCGATGCGGGCGCGCCGGCATTGGATTTCGTGATCACCGTTTGCGAAGCGAACGAGATCTGTCCGTCCTGGCCCGGCCAGCCCATGTCGGCACGTTGGGGCATGCCAGATCCCGCCATGGTGGAAAGCACACCCGAGGATATCGCCGAAGCTTTCGGCGAAGCCTATCGCCTGCTCACTGGCCGGCTCTCGGTTTTCGTCAATCTCAACATGACCGGCCTTGTTCGGCTGGCCTTGCAGAAACAGGTCCAAGACACAGCGGACAGAGAATGATCACCATCTATCACAATCCCGATTGCGGCACCTCCCGCAACGTGCTGGGCCTGATCCGCAATTCGGGCACCGAACCGCGCATCATCGAATATCTCAAAACCCCGCCCACAAAGGTGGAGCTGATGGTGCTGTTGAAGCTGATGGGCATGACGGCGCGCGAACTGCTGCGTGAAAAAGGCACGCCCTATCACGATCTGGGCCTGGCCGATCCGGCGCTGAGCGAAGACGAATTGCTGGATGCGATGATCGCCCATCCCATCCTGATCAACCGCCCCATTGTGGTGACGCCGTTGGGGGTGAAGTTGTGCCGCCCCTCGGAAGTGGTGCTGGAGCTGCTGATCGAGCGCCAGCGCGGCACCTTCGCCAAGGAAGATGGCGAAAAGGTCGTGGACGAACATGGCAACCGGGTGAGCGAACGGGACAATGTCGTATCGCCGCCCAATCCGGCGTCGCAGCCGCATCGCCGGGACTAGGGTCTAAACTCAATAATCCCGTGAGCCGCGTTGCGAGGAAAAATGGCTGAATGGAAGGAGAATGGCGATGGCCGTATCGGCAATACGGCCGAGCCATTCGACGCGCCAGTCGGCCATTTTTCCCGCAACCCGGAGGGACGCGGCTCTTTTGGCTCCTGACGGCGTCGCTCGTCGCTTATGGGCTGTTAAGCCCACGGCGCCCCTCGCTCCTGGTCAGGAACCAAAATCCCCAGCGTCGCGGCCACGCGATTATTGAGTTTAGGCCCTAGGACCGGCCAGCGAATTTACGCAGACTTTACAGACGGGGCGCGCGCGCGCTGACATGATCGGTCCCGGGCGCCTTCCATGGAGGAAACGACGGGGACCGCCCCGCGACCAAGCTGGACAAGCTGCGCATCATGCCCAACAAGCCCAATCCCTTCCTCACCGGCGCGAAAAATGCCGCACGCTATCTGCGCGTACTGAAGGAGTGCAACTTGAACAATTGGGAGATCGAAAGGGCGCCGCAGGCAAAAAATTGAGGCAGCGGCCAAACCTTGGTTCTGTCGCGCGCATACGGTTGGTTGGTATTGTTAACCTTTGAGTGTGCGAAGGTTCCATTCTGACATGTTTAGAAATGCAATAGCTGTGCAGCTTTTTTGCAACCATCCGTCGTGTTGCGAGTGCTAGTTGTCTCTTCATATCAGTTTTATGACATGAGGGGACATTTGCATGGTTCGATATTCTTGCGCGCTCGCGGCAACCGCGAGCGTCATCGCCATTCTTTCCGCCACCGCGGCTTTCGCACAGGACGTCGCCGCGAATGACGTCGAAAGCGTGGTCGTCACCGGCAGCCGCGCCGCACCGCGCGCACAGCTCGATACTGTTGTGCCGGTCGATGTGATCTCGGCCAGCCAGATCCAGCATACCGGCACCCCGGACCTGGCGCAGTCGCTATCGCAAGCGCTCCCCTCCCTCAACTTCACGCATCCCGCTGTCACCGACGGTACCGACTCCTTGCGTCCCGCCACGCTGCGCGGCATGTCGCCTGACCAGACGCTGGTGCTGATCGATTCCAAGCGCGCGCATGCCTCCTCGTTGGTCAATCTCAACGGCTCCTTGGGCTATGGCGCGGCCTCTTTCGACTTGAACACCATTCCCGCTGCCGCCTTGGGCACGGTGGAAGTGCTGCGCGACGGCGCCGCCGCCCAATACGGCTCCGACGCCATCGCCGGCGTGGTGAACCTGCGCCTGCGCGAAGCCAGCGAAGGCGGCGACGTCACCGTCAGCAGCGGCTTTTATGACACCGATGTCCGCTACAATCTTGCCGGCGCGCCGACACCGCCGGCCGGCGCCAGTGTTCCCACCTCACGTCACTTGGATGACGGCGCCATCACCGCTGTCTCCGCCTGGCATGGCTTCGACCTGGACGGCCATGGTTTTGTCACCATCACCGCCGAGCTCAAGGACCAGCAGCACACCAGCCGCGCCGGCCCCGATCCCCGCCAGCAATATTCGCTGGTCGGCGGACAACCCGATCCGCGCGAAGCCACATTCAACCGCTTCGACAACTGGTATGGCGATCCCAAGATCAAGCAGGTCACCGGCTATCTGAATGCGGGCTATGACCTGTCAGACGATGTGCATCTCTATGCCTTTGGCGGCTATCAGTTCCGCAACGCCACCTCCGCCGCCAACTGGCGCCGGCCGTTGCAGCAGACCTCCAGCCCCGCCAGCAACCTGTTGTCAGTCTATCCCAACGGTTTCCTGCCCAAGATCAACAGCCGGATCGAAGATGCCACCATGACCGCGGGCATTCGCGGGGTGACGGAAGGCTGGAACTGGGACTCTAGCTTCACCTATGGCTATAACGGCTACCACTTCAACACATTCGACTCGCTGAACGCTTCGCTAGGCCCGTCCACGCCCACCAGCTTCACCGATGGCGGGCCGCGTTACGGCCAGGGCGTGTGGAATCTGGACATCAGCCGGCCGCTGGATGTACTGGGCCTGCATGATGTGAACCTGGCCTTTGGCGGCGAGGTGCGCTTCGAGACCTACAGCATCACCGCCGGCCAGCCGGAATCCTACAATTTTGGCGGCTTTGTCACCCCGTCGGGCACGGTCGGCGGATCGGGCGCGCAAGGCTTTCCGGGCTTTGCGCCCAGCGATGCCGTCAAGGCCGACCGCAATTCCCAGAGCGCCTATATCGATATCGAAGCCAAGCCTGTCGAAGGCCTGGATGTCGATGTCGCGGGACGCTTCGAGAATTATTCCGATTTCGGCACTACCGTGAACGGCAAGATCGCGGCGCGTTACGACTTCAATGACATGTTCGCCATTCGCGGCGCGGTGTCGTCGGGTTTCCGCGCACCCTCGCTGCAGCAGGAATATGTCAGCTATACCGCGACCACCTTCATCGCGGGCAATGCGGTCAACAGCATCATCCTGCGCGCCTCCAACCCCATTGCCACGACCATCGGCGCCACGGCACTGAAGCCCGAAAACTCGGCAAACTATTCGGTGGGCGGCGTGTTCCGCTGGGAGAATTTCTCAGCCACCCTGGACCTCTATTCGATCAGCGTGGGCAACCGCATCGCGCTGTCCGACAGCATCACCCAGGCCAATGCGCTGGCTTTGTTCCCGGCCACCTCGCAGATCGGCGGGGTGCGCTTCTTCACCAATGGCGTGGACACGCTGACCCAGGGGCTGGAGTTCGTCGGCACCTACAAATGGCAGCCGCAATGGGATATCGGCAATTTCAACCTCAGCCTCAGCGCCAGCAATAATTCCACCACCATCCGGGCGCTGCGTTCCACACCGCAGCTTTCGGCGTTGACCCCGGCACCGGCCTTCCTCACCCATTACCGCACCGCCTCGCTGACCCAGGGCCAGCCGAAATGGAAAAGCGCCTTCATCACCGACTGGAGCTATGGCTGGCTGGGGGCGACGGCAACGCTGGATTACTACGGCTCGCTGCTGCAGCCCTTCAACGGCAATGTGCCCGCAGCGGACTATCACCAGGCCAACAAGATGCTGTTCGACCTGGAAGTGCGGGCCGATGTCGGTCATGGCTTCGAGCTGGCAGTGGGAGGACAGAATCTGTTCGACACCTATCCCACCACCCCACCCTATGTGCTGAGCGGCAATAACATCTCGACCAATGGCGTGGGACAATTCCCGGAATATTCACCCTTCGGGTTTGACGGCCGCTATCTTTATGGCCGCCTGACCTATCACATGTAACAGGGTCTACCGGCGCATCGAAGGCCGCGCGGGAAACCGCGCGGCCTTTGTGTGCATCAAGGACGGTGCTGGTTTTCCGCTTTCGCCCGCGCCACTTCCCTGGGGAAATTGATATCGGCGGAATCGCCCGTCACCAGATGCCCGCCCACGATATAGGCCGGTGTCTGGAACACACGGACGGCACGCGCCAGGTTGAAATTGGCGATGATCTCGTCGGTGATATCGGGAGCGTACATCTCGCGGCGCGCCCGATTCACATCCACGCCCACCGCCTTGGCGGTTTCCAGGATATCCGCCTCGTTCCATTGCCCCTCGCGCCGCATCATCGCCAGATGGAAGGCGCGGTATTTGCCCTGTTTCGCCGCCGCCAGCGCCATGCGCGACGCGGGCAGCGAGACCGGTGTCAGGATGGGGAATTCCTTCATCACCAGCTTCACCCGCTTGTCGCCGTCGACCAGGCGCATCAGTCTTGGCTCCGCCGCCTTGCAATAGGGGCAGGTGTAATCGAAGAACTCCACAATGGTGATGTCGCCCTGGGGATTGGCCATCACGGGCGAACCGGGATTGTCGGCCAGCGCATCGAGATGGGCGGCGACGCGCTCGTCCCGGTCCTTGGAGTCATCCGCCTGTTGCTGGCGCAGATAGTCCTGCACCGCCTTGGCCGCGCGCGGATCGGCAGGCAACGGCGCGGCCGCAACAGCCAGCGCCGCCGCCGCCAGCCCGAACACCGCGCAGACTATTCGCAAGGCCATTGCCATATTCTATGGTCCCTTCAAATCAGGCCCATTCAGCCATGAGCTTGGGACAAGGGCAACAGGATGATCGTCCAGATATACGAAGTCGCAACCCCGGACGAAGCCATTGCCGTGGCGCAAGCGGGGGTGGATCATGCCGGGGTGCTGGTGGGACCCGGCGATTTTCTCCGCGAATTGTCGTGCGACCAGGCGCGGGCGATTTTCGCCGCCCTGCCCTTGGCTGCGAAAAAACTGGCCCTGTCGCTGTCGGGCGATATGCGCGAACTGGAACAGGTAGCGCGCGACACGGCTCCCGACATCCTGCATATCGGCGCCGCTTTGGAGCGGATCTCGCCGGAGCAGACCAGCACGCTCAAGGCTGCTTTCCCGCATATTCAAATCATGCGCTCCATCCCCGTCACCGGTGCCGAAAGCGTCGGCTGGGCGCAAGCCTATGACCGCATCGCCGATTTTCTTTTGCTCGATAGCCACAAGCCCGGCGACATCCAGATCGGAGCGCAAGGCTTCACCCATGACTGGTCGGTCAGCGCCCGCATTGTACAGTCTGTGCGCGCCAAGGTCATCCTGGCGGGAGGCTTGGGCCCCGACAATGTGGCAGACGCCATCGCTCAAGTTGCGCCGCATGGCGTGGATTCCAAAACCCGCACCGACCGCACCGACGGCAAAGGCAAGGACCTGGAACGCGTGCGGACCTTTGTCGAAAACGCCAGAGCATGATCCGATTTCCTTGAAACCGGATCATGCTCTGGCATCTTGGCTTGTCGCGCTTCCCGGAAAATCGATTTCGATTTTCGCAGATTGCGCTTTATGCGGGCGCCGCAAACAGTTTCAATTTGTGGTGCAACTGGTGGCGCAGCAACAGGCAGGCAATCAGCGCCTGCACCATGATCGAGGCCAGCGACAGATACCAGAAATCGACCAGACTGGCCCAGCTCTGTCCCGCCAGCCACACGGCCGGCACCACATAGGTCAACAACCGGCTGCCACTGGAGATCAAGGCCGGCCGTGTGTCGCCCAAGGCCTGGAACATACCCGAACAGCAAAAGGTCAGTCCGACCGCCACGAAATTCCAGGAGGCGATACGCAGGAAGCCGGTCGCCACCTCCACCACTGCCGGATCGTTGCTGAAAGGCTGCACCAACACATGCGGGCTGATCTGGCACACCAGCGTCAGGCAGAGCATGATGGCGCCACCCATGATAGCGGCGTGACGAAAGGTGTCGCGCACCCGCTCGGCATGGCGCGCGCCGAAATTCTGGCCCGCGATCGGCCCTGTGGCGAACGCCACCGCCATCGCCGGCAGGAAGATTGCCTGCATGGTGCGCGCGCCGATGCCGTAACCGGCCTGTGCCTGCGGCCCGAAGCCCCGGATGGACCAATAGGCCCCCGCGGTGGTGATGAAGATCAGCGCGAATTCGCCGGTGGCCGGAAGTCCTATTGCCACGATGCGTTTCCATACCGTCCGCTTGGGACGCAGCGCAGAATGCAGGTGCATGTACTTCTGCGCCCGGTTGAATGTCACCGCGAATGCCCCCGTCCCGAACAAGGCGGCGATGGAACTGGCAAGCCCCGCCCCGGCCACGCCCAAAGGATGGCCGGTGATGAATCCCATCACCAGGATCGGCGCGAGAATGGCGTTGATCACCACCGTCGCTGATTGAATCATGGTGGGAATTCCCACCACGCCCGAAGCGCGCAAGGCGCTGCCCAGCGCGCTGTTGGGAAACATGCTGGCCAGCGCTGGCAGGTACCAGAACAGATAGGTGCGCGCCTCCGGCGTGGTCGGTGTCCCCACCATGATCCAGTCGCTGACGGTGGTGATCAATGCCATCCTGGCGCCGATCCTGGTGATGGGCTTCCTCACCGGCCATCCCCTGGGCGTAGCGGGGGCAGGGCTCGCCAGTTCCATCGCGG
>DATBCP010000526.1:0-3122 GCA_036270435.1 Rhizomicrobium sp.
GCTGATTGCCCCGCTTGGCCGAAATGGTGATGCCGTAGCCGGAAGCGTCTGTGTGGCCGGTCTTGAGGCCGTCAGCGCCCGGCAAGGCCCCCAGCACCAGATCGCGATTGGGCTGGTGGATGTTGTGCCAGACGAACTCCCGCTCGCTGAAATAATGATAGTAGTCGGGATAGTCGTTGATCAGGTGACGCGACAGCTTGGCGAGATCCAGCGCGCTCATCAGCTGGCCGGGCGGGTCGGGCAGCCCGTCGGGATTGACGAAGGTGGACTGGGCGAGCCCCAGCTGCTTGGCCCGCTTGTTCATCAGGTCCACGAAACCCTCGACCGTGCCGCCCAAGGCCTCGGCCACCACCACGCAGGCGTCATTGCCCGACTGGATGATGATGCCGCGGATCAGGGATTCCACGGGAATGCGCGAGCCCAGCTCCACGAACATCTTGGAGCCCTGGGTGCGCCAGGCCCGCTCCGACACCGGAAAGCTGTCGGTCAGCTTCACCCGTCCGTCCTTGATGCGCTGGAACAGCAGCTCGATGGTCATCAGCTTGGACATGGAGGCCGGCGGCATCGGCGTCATGCCGTCCTTTTGCCACAGCACCTGCCCGGTCTGGGCGTCCATGATCAGCCCATGTTCGGCGCTGGTCTCGATCGCGGCTTGGGCCGGAACGGCCAGAGCCAGAAAGGCGGACAGGGAGAGAAGGAAAAGACGGCGAAGCATCACGTCTCCGATGCGGTTATTGGTCCACGACAATATGGGCATCGTTGGCGCCCGCGCCGGTGATGCGGGCCAGCGCCGCATCCGCGTCCGCAACCGATGCCAAGGGGCCGCTGCGCACTCTATAGAGGGTCTGTCCGCCGCGTTGAAGAGTGGAAATCCGTAAATCGCCACCGACTTTATTCAACAAGGTCTTGGCATTCTCTATTTTGGAAAAAGCCCCCAATTGGACATAAAGGCGGGTCACAGGCGGGACGGGAACCCGGGTCACCTGCCCTGTCGGCTGGTTGTCGGTGAACATCGCGGCGGGAATGGACATCGCCTTGGGCAAGGGCTTGGCGCGGACCGGCGCCGCCTCGGCGGCGCCCGGCACCATATTCAAGGCGGCGACATCGACCTTGCCGCTGGGGGCCGCCGGCAGCGCATTGGCGATGGCGGGCGGGGTTTCGGACGGCGGCGGCGCGCCGTTGAGGTCGGCACGGCCCAGATAGGTGACCCGCACCCGCGCCGTACCGGTCTGCACCACATCCAGCAATTCGGCGGCGCGTTTGGAGAGATCGATGATGCGGCCGCGTGCATAAGGGCCGCGATCGTTCACCCGCACCACCAGGGATTTGCCATTGTCGAGATTGGTGACCCGGACATTCACCGGCATGGGCAGTGTCTTATGCGCGGCGGTCAAGGCATTGCCGTCATACATTTCGCCATTGGCGGTGGCCTTTCCGTAAAAATCCGGCCCATACCAGGAGGCGATCCCGGTCTCGTCATAGTCGGGCTGTTCGCGTGGATAATACCAGATGTTGTCGATCTGATAGGGCTGGCCGATCTTGTACACCCCGGCACTGGGCGGAAGGGTGACGATAGGAGGCGGCGGCGGGGGCGGGGGTGCAGGCGTGGTGGAACAAGCGGCCATCAGCGCGGTCAGGCTTGCAGAAAAAGAGTGCCGCAAGGGGCGCAATAGGAGGCGCCAAGAAGGGAGGCGAACGGCAAGCCGCATCGAATCGGTCCGGGATGACCGTTTGAAGCTAGCCGGAGCAGCGATTCCGCTCAACGTGGCTGAGGAGCGGCTTGCCCGAGCGTTGCGAGGGCGAGCAAAACGGTCCGGGGGGAGTGAGGCACGACCGGCTTGCCGGGCAAATCAGTCTCGCTACTCACGCTGTCGCTCGCGAGGGACCGATTTGAGTGCCGTGTGCTCGCTAAGGCTCGCATAGGGCAAGCTTTTCTAATTCGCTGCGCTCAAAAGAAAAGCTAAGCCAACGCCCGGAGCCCAAGCGACGGGCGGGTCGAGCCGTTGCGTGGCGTTGCACCTTCTTTTGTAGTTCGCTATGCGAAAGACTCAGGATGGGTGGCCGAGTGGTTTAAGGCAGCGGTCTTGAAAACCGCCGGGCCTGCAAGGGTCCCGTGAGTTCGAATCTCACCCCATCCGCCAGAAACTCAATTATGGGAGTTCGACCAAATCGGCGACAGCCTGCCCTTTGCTTGCGCTCCGGGCGTTCGTCACTCGAAATGGTCCACTGGACCATTTCGTCCGCTACGCGGACCGCTCCTCACGGGCACGAGCCGAAGCGGAGACCAGCTTTATGTCGTGAAGATTCCGGTGAACGTTCCGCCGCGAAGGCTTGCGAGCGCGTTCATGTTACGCGGTCGATTTTTTGCGACCGGCCAGATCTGGCGCCACCGCCCTAAGTCAAACTGCACCAGTGCCGACAAGTTTGGGTCCGGGCACCGCTGGCCGCACGCTCCTACCACTTCAACTGAAGCCGCAAACCGCCGTCGCCGACACCGGCCCGGAGCAACGGCTTGAACTCGCCGCCGTCCGCGGGGCGCATCGAGAAGAAATCCAGTCGCCCGGCCTGAACGCCAAATTTCTCCCCCAACGCATCGAACGTCGAAGAGCTGCGCATCGAGCTCATCGTGTCTCGAACAGATGGAGGAAGAACCGAGGGGAGGATTATCGGCCCGCCGTTTCCGGGCGATAAGCCGCCGGCGAGAGCCGGCAGCATGGCGCACCCGGCAGCCAAGCCCAAAAACGCAGCCATTACTTTGCGCGGTGTGAGAGTCATGCCCGCCCCACCCTGCCGTCTGCTGACGGTCTAGAATTCCTTATACCACTTATGGTTACTCCAAACCAGGGATGACGTTCCTGCCCCTTGTTTAAATTTGTTTTTGGGGCGGTATCGCCCGAGGTGGGCGTCCAAGGCCCCCGGCCGGCCCCCTCCAGGGCATGCCTGGCGCCCGGTGCGCCCGTTCGGACCCCCGAGGAGCTGGGGAAGGCTCGAACCGGTTCCCCCTCACCCCTGATTGAGGGAAACGCGACCCTGGCTTAGGGTCGCGGAATGGAGCAGCCGGGAGGCCAGCATGTTCGGGCTTAGCATCTGGCACATCCTGATTATTGGGATTGTCCTTTTCA
>DATBCP010000527.1:0-10166 GCA_036270435.1 Rhizomicrobium sp.
TCCAGCTTCTCCAACATACCATTGTGCTTGATCGTCATGCGCACTACCACCACGCCCCTCACATGCCGCTCGTGCGCGCGGCGGGGATAATAGTAGAACTGGCCTACCCGGTCGTGCACCGACCGTGCCCAGATCGCGTCCCAGCAACCGGACAGACCCTCGCCATTGCCATTGGTGCCGTTGCCCGAGACGCTTTGCGCGCCCGTGCCAGTCCCCGCAGGCGTGCCGCCGGCGAGCGGCGATGAGGTCGCGGCGGAGGCCGGCAGCGAAGCCGGCGCCGGCAATGTCTCGGAAGCGACGGTGAAAACCGGCGCTGCCGGTTTTTCGGCGCGAGGCCGGATCAGGTGCGCCAGGAATTCCGGCGGCGGGGGCGGGATGACTTTCTTGTGAGGCTCGTCCCGCATCAACTCGGTGACAATCTCGGATGGCGCCGGTTGCTGCGCTGCCGCCCATAGGCTGGGTTGGGTGGCAACCAGGACCAGCAGGCCGGCCAGCGCCGCCGTCAGGACAAGGGCCGTTGCGCGGCTGGACGGTTCGGTGTGCGGCGGGCGGTGATCGCGCGCAAATTCCGCCAACGTCAAGGAGGCATCCGGAGCGGCATTCATGGCGGCGCCTGGCGTGCGTCTGTCGTAGCAAGGATGATAGCGCCAGATGCGGACCATAGGAAAGCGTGTCGATCGGGCCGGATTCCATCAGCCAGACGGACAGTTTCCCAAAAGGGCGCGCAAGCCGCGCTTCGCGCGGAATGACAAATGACTATCAGGCCATTTCCAGCTGCGCCCCCGCTGCTTTCTTATACGCGCCATAGCTGTACAGCCAGGATACCAGGGACGCGCTCAACACCACGATGATGAATCCGGCTGCCGCCCTGGCCAGGGGGACGATCAGGGGCGCATGGGTCGCCAGCTTGGTAAAGGCGCGCATCGCAATCGCCTGCACGATGATGACCGGCAGGAACGTCAGGAACAACGCCGCCAGGGTCAGCCAGAACATGCCTTCGGCGCGTTCCAGCGCGGTTTCCAAGCGAGCGGAGGTGTCCGGGCTGCGCTCTTCCGTCGCCACGGCTGGCAACAGCTGCAAGGTCTGCATCAGGAAGAGGAGCAGGGCGATCAGCAGGACGACCAGCAACGGCACCAGCCCCGTGGCCCCGCTGGCGAAAAGGATCAGCCACCAGAGGATGGCGGTGGGGACCTGCAGCAAGACCAGCCATACCGAAAATCGCAGGGTCGTCCGCGACACGAAATAGAAGCGGCGGGTTTCATCCAACAGGATGAAACGATGCATCGCCACCGCCAGTGGCGCGGTGATCAGGGCGCGCAGGATGCAGACGACAACATCCAGGCCGACGGCCTTGGCGACGTCCAGCCAGGGCAGGCGCCGGTTGTTGGTGATGATCTCCTTCAAGGCGTCGCGGGTGGGGATCGCGAGCGACGGGGTCAGGCGTTGGATGGCGATGTCCAGGCCCGCCATCAGGGCATAGCCGATGATGAAAAGCAGGGCCATCGGTACGGCCGCCCGAAACAGGCTGCTCCAGGCGCGCTTGGCGAGTCCAAGCACCGTCGGGCGGGTCGTTGTAACAAGCATGGAGTCTTCCCGTTTCAGCCGGCGCTATTTAGCACGAACGGGCCGCTCTGCACGGTCTCTCGCTGCGCCATCTGCACATAGGCAGCGCTAAGCCTCGCCGCTCCCCACCACCCGGTGGATGGAGACGATATCGCCTGCCTTGATGTCGAACAGTTTGGGCGGATTGAACTGCTCCAGGGTGATCTTGGCGCCGCTGCGCCTGGCCAGCCGCTTGATCACCGCCAGCGGCGTGTCGCCGGACGCTTTGGGCTTTTTCTGTACCAACACATAGGCGCCGACATCGATGGGCCGGCCGGGATGGATATGCACTACCTCGCCGGGGTGATAGCGCGGCTCCATGCTGGCGCCCACCACATAGACCGCATAGGCGTTGGGCACGCCGGCCAGGCTGGCGGGACGGTCGATCAAATCGATCACATCGCCGTTCCACAGCGACCAGCCATCGGCACCGCATTCGGCCATGCCCAACACTTTCAGTTTCTCCATGGCGCCGGGGCGAGCCGCCACCGGCTTTGACGGGGCAGGGCCCGCCCCATCCTGCAGCCATTCGGCGGTGACGCCCAAAGCGCGGGCGATGGGGACCAGGTGGCGCGAGCCGCCGCCGGCCTCCAACGCCTGGATCGCCTGATAGGTGATGCCACCGACCATTTTGGCCAGTTGCGGCTGGGACAGGCCCAGGGCGCGGCGGCGTTCCTTGACACGGTCTCCGATGGTCTTGGCGGCTGCAGTCTTCATGGCAGGCTGTATACAAGAAAACTGGTGGTTGCACAAGATATCTTGTAATCTGGGCCTATCCCCGCCTGCCTGCAAGTTTGCTTGTTGACGGCCTGCAAGTGTTCTTGTTTAGTTCTCCCATGCCGATGGGGAAGGACATGACAGGAATAGCCGCTCTGAGACAGGCCATCCGGCATCACTTGAAAAGCCAGGTGGCGGTGGCGCGTGCGGTGGGGGTGACGCCCCAGGCGGTCAGCGACGTGCTGCGCCGGAACAAACGGGTGCCCGCCGAATGGTGCCTGGCGCTGGAACGCGCCACCCAGGGCGCCATCACCCGGCACGACCTGCGCCCCGATCTTTATCCAGCAGCAGAAAGAGAGACGCCATGACCCGATTTGCCTTGAATGTGGAACGCGCCAAGCCCAAGGCGCGGGAGCCCGATGAACTGCCGCTGGCCGAGCAGGTGATCGCCGTGTTGAAGGACCGGCTGCCGCCGGACGCCTGTTGTTTCGCCGTCGCCCGCGACGCGCCCTGCATCGTCATCTGTCATCAGGGGCGGCCGCTGGGGCTGCATATCAAGCAGGAGCGGCTCACCGCGGTGCAGATATGCAGTTTCCACCGGCTGCGCAGCGCAGGCATGCGGATCGAGATGGCGCGGAGCTTCAACGAGGCGATGAAATTGATCGCGGAGATGGGCGTGACGCTCAGGCCGGCGATCAATTCCATTTATGCGGCGCGGGATTTCTTCCGGGAAGAGACGCGCAGGAAATGATCGCAAGACCCTATTTGAAGCGCGGCGATAATGCGGAGACATAAGAATGAAAAGGCGGGGGGAAGACGTGGTCGAAGGGCCGGCTGTCGTCACCGGCAATCATGTGCAGGACCGGCCGTTGTCGGGGCGGGCAGGGACGAAGAAGGGATGGTCGAAGCTCGCGGTCCATGAAAAGGAATTCCGCCGGGGGCACCTGATGTGCAAGGAGCGCTGCATGGGTGCGGCGGCGACGCGGGAAGAGGAGGCGCGGGCGCTGGACCGGCTGGCGGCGGCGCGGGCCTTTGACCGGGGCTGGCAGCTTTGCCAGGCGCCGTTTCCGCCCGGGGTGGATTTCGACCGTGTACGGAGTAGCGGGGGTGGCATGCCCGGCGCTTTCGCCGATCATTCGCGCGATGCCAAGGATTTCTGGCGCCGCGTCCAGGCCGCCATGAGTGCCAATGACTGGCTGATCTGCCGCATGGTGTGCGGGGAGGGGCATTCGGTAGCGCAGGCGGTTATGGCGGTGAGCCCGGCGTACAAATTTTCAACCCTGGCGCGATTCCGGGAGGCGTTGGATTCGCTGGTGGAGGGAATAAGGCGGGGAAAGCGGTCTTCCTGACACGTTGACCATCTGGGTGCGCGCGGTTCTGATGCCGACGGCGTGGCGTCATCCCCTGCCAGTGCGATGACGGATCAGCCGCCAGGCACGTTGGGCCAATGGTTTCGGATGACCAGGCTGATCGCATTCACCAGGACGCTGAGGTCGACCGCGTCGGAGCCGCCGATCGAATCCATCACATGGGCTTTGCGTCCCGCCGCGGCGACTTCCACCGCGGCGGTTTCGCCATCGGCGATGGGCCGGTGCGAAAATTTACGCGGCAGGCGCCAGAAATCCGACTTGTTCAGCGCCACCAGCAGATGATCGACCTCCGCCGGTGTCAGCCGGATGCTCCGGGTCTGGCGCGGGCCTTTGCCGTTGACGTTCCAGGTCAGTTCCATCCAGCCCGATCCGGTACCGCTGATCCCCAGCCGGGCCACGGTGACAGGAAATACAGAGACGGAGAGATCGGCGCGCATGGCCAGCTTGGCGCTTTTCATCTCCGCCGGAAGCAAGGCGTAGTCCGGACCGCCGGCCGGCGTCTTCAACACCGTCAGGGTGCAGTGGTCGGCCCGGTCAGGATTGAACCGGTGACAGTCGGAGTGCATCTCCGCTTCGCTCAAGGCCGGGGAGGCATTCAGCCCGGCTTGAGTGATGGCGAAAGAGGGAAGGCGACGATCGGCATTCGACGTATAGGGATCACAGGCAATGCGGTTCTGCCGATTGTCGTCCCTGTGTTGCGCGCACCAGGCGCGGTCGGCGCAGAGCAGGCGCTCATTGGTGTTCTGTTGCCGGGCTTCGGCGCAATGATCAGGGTGTCGGCGGACATAGCTGTCAGGAAAAGCCAGTCCGGCAGCGGGCAAGCCGAGCCACAACAGCGCGGCGTTCATCACCAGGGCAGGGATGCGGTTGATGACCAAGCCAGCCTCCACTGCGCTCCATCCTGTCGCGACGGATTCCTTGGTCAAGCCTCGCCATACCCAAGATGGGTGGAGTGGATCGCCCGGCCTTCACAATGCTGCCGTGATTCCACATTGCTGCCGCACTTGCCCGGCGCTCGCGGCGCTCATCGCTCTGGTCATCATCAACGGCATCACCACTGCTGGCACCAAGATCTCATCAACCTTCACCAGCATCTCCAACAGCTTGAAATAGTCGCCCTCCTTCAGGCGACGGGCCGGACGTCCCTGGGCGTCCGGCCCTTTCGCTTTGCGCGCGGCAGGGGGCAATGGCCTGCGGGCATCTCTTCTCTTAATGCGTGGGCCGTTCAAGGCCGGTTATAGGTCTCGCGCTCACGGCGCACCTCCTCGGCGGTATAGACCGGCGCCTCCGGGTCGTATCCGGTCCAGCCTTCGTCGCGCCAGATCTTGCCTCGTTCGGTCACATCATAGGCGCGATGCTCCATGATGGCGGCATATTGCGCTTCGTCATCATCGGAGACGCGCGCGGTGACGATGGCGCCGCCGCGGCGCAGGGCTTCGGCATAGAGCTGGGCATTCTCTTTGCTGGTGCCGGATTCCACGAGCGCGCCGATCAGGCCGCCGGCCACGCCGCCGCCGACCGCGCCCGCCGCCAGGGCGGAGAGCCAGCCGGCTGCCACCACCGGGCCGATGCCGGGAATGGCGATCATGCCCAATCCCGCCGCGGCACCCGCCGCGCCGCCGATGATGGCGCCCATGCCGCCGCCGGTGACGGCGCCTTCGGCGCGGTCGTCCTTGCCATCGCGGTCCTTGTCATGGATGGGGCTCACGGAACCCGCGCCGGGGCGGTGCCAGCCATCTGCGTTGCTGGCCACAAGCCCTATATGGCTGGCGCCCAGTCCGGCACCTTGCAACTCGCGCACGGTTTCTTCCGCGGCGGCATAGTCGTCATAGACCCGAGTGATGGTTTTGCTCATGACTTGTCCTTTCGCGGTGGCGGTTTTTCAGTTCACATTGCCCTGATAGTCGAGGCTGACCGGCCCGGTTGCGCCGTTCTTCTCGGCGGTGGCGCGCCATACCCCGTGCTTGTCCTGGTTCAGGCCCGCGATATGGGTGTAGCCCTTGGCTTCGATCTGCTTCTCCGCTTCGGCGCGCGTGAAGCTGTTGGCGCCTTGGACCGGTGTGCCGGAATTGTTTTGGTGGATGCCTTTTACCGCCTGGTTCTGCGGTCCGGGCTGGGCGGCCTCTTGTGCGGAAGCGGACGAAGCCGCCAGCATCACCGCCGTAGCTGCGATCAAGATGCGCATGATGGAATCTCCCTGTGATCCTAGACGCCTAACTCGCCAAGATGTGGGACGTTCCTGTTCCGCCGCGCGATGTTTTCAAACATGGAGTCGGGTAGGAACTTCTTCCGTCAGTTCCGGAAAAATCCGCTCAGCCAGTGTGGCGCGGGGGAATGGCACATCAGGTGCCGATAGTCGTCAAGCTGGCCATATTGGAGCGCGTGCTTGCCCGCCAGCAAGGCGAGGCTTTCCTGCGTGTAGAAGGAAATATGCCCGTTGCGCGGCACGCAATACCACCAGTTGGCGAGACCTGCATCGATAACGGACTGGGGGCAGCACAGGGTGGAAAGCAGCACCGCGCCGGAGCCAGGCGTCAGGAAGGCGGCAATGTCTTCCATCATAGCCACCGGATCGGGGGCGTGCTCGAAAACCTCGATGCAGGTGATGAAATCGAAATGCCCGGACGGGCGCTTGGCGCTGGTGAAGGGATCGTAGCTTTCGACCTGGGAAAAGCCCTGCCGCTTGAGTTCTGCTTCCAACCGGCCCAGGCCGGAACCATAATCCAGGATACGGATCCGTTCCCGCATTTGTCCGATGCGCGGAACCAGGAAGAACGTATTTTCCAGATGACGCGAGAGATAGCCGGGATCGTGACGCACATAATCGTCATTGTAGATGTGACGCGCGAACATCTCCTGGTCCCAGGCGTCAAAGGCGCGGGTGAAGGTGAAGGCGCAATAGCGGCAGCGGTGATAATAGATCGGCCATCCCGCATAGGGATCGGCCTTGATCGTCATGGCACTGGTCGGCATCATCAACTGGCCGGTTGCCCGCACATGCGCGATCGTGTCGGCGCCGCAGCGCGAGAAATCAACGACCCCGACCAGATCGGCCGGAGATTGGCAACATTTGCAAGGCGTTGTTTGCGGGACGCGGGCGACTTCAAATTGATTTTTGTCTGTCAACAACGGTCCGATGCCCAAATTCCCGCGGGACGTTAGCCGGCATTCCCGGAAACGGCTACTCATCTTGTCCCCATACCGGTTCTATTGCAGCCCGCTTCTTTGGGGTAAGGGATTACTTCATCCTGGTTGCGCGATTACCTGTGGGGCTTAAGGAGCCCATGGCTCCGTTTAGTCCGATGACACGTATTCACCAAGATCGGGCAAAGTCGAGCAGGCTGGTTTGGAAGCCTATCCCATTCGGTTCATCAAAGAGATCATGCCAAGAGGTTATATGATCCTCCTCTTGTATTATCCACTTAAGCCCGTCGTCCCTTTAGAAAAGGAACCGTGGGGGATTACAATCCGGAAATATAGGCGGGAACGCGCCGGAATTTCTCAATCCCCACAATGATGAGGTCTGGTACCGCGTCGTTCTGGATTATGCGCAACCCGGCTCGGGCAAGCATGCGCGCCAACTGGCGCGAGTCCTGGACTGGCGCCCGGTCCGTTGGGACCAGCATTTCGCGATCACCATGCCATTGTTGGAGTGAGGATTGTAACGCGGTTGTGCTGCTTCAATGCGTCCGGCCAGAGTCAGGCGCTATCTACGCCGCAAGGCGGGCAGGTTGGGGCTCGGCACGATGGGCGTGTCATAATGCCCATAGGTGCTGGCGGCGCTGGGCAGGCTGCCATAGGGACTGTAGGGATCGGCGGCGCTGGCGGGATCGACATTGCCCAGGGAGTAATGTCCATAGGGATAGTGGATGCCCTTCGGGTCGAACTTGCTGTTCTTTTCCATCTCCCCGTTCGGGTCCGGCAGCGGCGCGGGCTGCCCATTGGGCGTGGCCGTCATGTCAAGGGCTTGAGCAGCCTGAGCCGCATCAGCAGCGGCGCGGGCGCTCAATTGGGCCGTGGTGGACGGAGCGCTGACGCTCGCATGACCGGCCCGCTGTGCCTGAACATGCATCGCCGACGCCAGCAAAATCGCCGCGGCAAGCGTGAAACGCATGGAACCTGTCATCACGGACATTGGCATCATATGGCGATTATAGAGGCAAGGATCAAGCCTGTCTCATGGAGCGGTCATACCCGTTTGTGCTAACCTGTTTCACGGCGCTGACCGAAATGGTTCACGAAACATTGGTAGTCAAACGGCGTTGAACTACCCTTAGCCGCAGCGGAGTTGCGCAAGTGAATGACAAGAAACGCGATGGCAACCCGCAGCCGGCGCCGCACGAACCGGCCTATGCCTTGGCGAAGGCGGCGGAAATGCTGAAACAGGCGGACCAGGCCACCAATGAGGACGACCGGCAGGCCTTCCGCGCCCTGGCCGAACAATGGCAGCGCCTGGCCAAGGTGGCGGAGCGGCCGCATATTTAGCAGTCCGTGTCATCCCCGGCCGAGCGCCGTGACTCTTAACGGGTCCAAAACCAAGAATGCCAAATGAATGGATGACAGGGACAACTTGGCCGGACCGCAACTGCTGCATTCTGGCAATCCGCCCCACAGCCGTCTAGAATCTTGGTGTCGATCCAGCCTGGAAGGGGCTCATGAAATCACTTCCCCGTCACCAATGCCTGATCTATCGCGGCGCGCCGACCGAACAGCTTGCCGGGCTGGCATTGATGATCCGCAGGAAGCTGGAAGCCAATTACCGCTGTCTCTATCTCAACGGCCCGGAGATGGTGGCCGGCATGCGCGGCTATCTGACGTCCTCAGGCCTGGATGTCCATGACGCGGTGATAAGCGGGCGCCTGATCCTGTCGTCCAGCCACGACCATCTGGTCGATGGCGAATTCGATCCCCGCCGCATGCTCCGGTTGCTGAAGGATTCCTATGACAGCACGTTGAAGGATGGTTATGCGGGCCTATGGGCCTCCGGCGACATGGCTTGGGAGTTCGGACCGGCCATGGACTTCGACAAGCTGGTGCAGTATGAGCGTGCGCTGGAAGTGTTTTTTAATTTGCACCCCAAGATGCAGGGCGTCTGCCAGTATCATGCGGATGTGTTGCCCAGCGCGGTCGTGAAGAGCGGGCTGAGCGTGCATCCTGGTGTTTACGTCAACGAGACCCTGTCGCGCATCAATGCGCAATATGTGCCGGTGCCGGCTTAAGCTTCCGATCCTTGGGGGAGGGCGTCCTGGACAGCGAACACACGCCCCTGATCAGGACGGATTTTACGAACCCATCTGCTTGGCGCGATGTTCTGGATGCGGTCGACCGCGACTGGGAAGATGGATTTCGGGCGCTGGTATCGGCCATTGACGATCCGAAATATGACGGCTGGACCATCGAGCAGCTTGTCGCCTCGCCTTGCGCCAGAGGGCATTCCATCCTGCTGATCGCCGATACGACCACCATGACCCATCCCGAGCGGCTGGTTTTGTGCGCGGACGTGTTGTCGTCTGGAAAGCCCTTCCGCATCATTCTGCCGGAATTGTGGTCGGTGGAGAACAATCTTTCGCTTGCCAATATGGACTATGGCGACTTCGCCGAGGCGACCGACGCAGAGGGCGTGTTTCGAGGGTTCAAATAGTCCATCCGGATATGTCATCCCCCGCCAGGTGGCGGGGAAGAGGGCGGTCCAAGACAGGCCGCAGAGGTGGAGCGCCCGCGGAAAAAGGTCTAGGGTTCCCCGATAAAATCGGGAGGCCCCTATGAAACACGCAGCTTTGATCTTGTCGGCAGCCTTGTTGGCATCCGGCGCAACAGCCTTTGCCGCCGCGCCAACCGCCAAGATGAAAGCCGCGGTGGCCGACACAGGCCGCCCGTCCGCCGACACCCAGCGCGACGAGAATCGCAAGCCGGCCGAGATGCTGGCCTTTGCCGGAATCACTCCCGGCAAGGTGGTGGTGGACCTGCTGCCGGGCGGTGGCTATTTCACCCGTATCTTTGCGCGTGCCGTCGAGCCCAATGGCCGGGTCTATGCCTATGTCAGCGACGCAGGCGATGAGCGGCTCAAAAGCCAGGGCAAGGACCCCGACAACCAGCTTGCCGACCTGAAACAGACCTACAAGAATCTGGGTGTCATCCATGGCGATTTGAACGAATTCGTCACGCCGGAGCCGGTGGATGTGGTGTGGACATCGGACAATTACCACGACTTGCACAATCCGGGGCTGAAGACCGATGTGGCCAAGCTGAACCAGCAGATATTCAAGGCCCTGAAGCCCGGCGGCTATTATGTCATCATCGACCATAAGGCGCAGGACGCAGCCGCAGACGATGTCACCAGCAAGCTGCACCGGATGAAGGAAGCGACGGTGAAACAGGAATTGCAGGCCGCCGGATTCAAGCTTGTGGCGGAGGGCCACGACTTGGACTATCCCGGCGATGACGGCAGCCAGCGGGTGCAGGAGAACAGCATCAGGG
>DATBCP010000528.1:0-13587 GCA_036270435.1 Rhizomicrobium sp.
GGAAGCAGGGCCAGACCAAAGCCATGCGCCGGCGGGAAAAGTCGGACCAGGTGGCGAAGGCGATTTCGCCGATCACTGCCATCAAATAAGGCACGGCGGCCAGAAAGCCCAATTCCACCATTCCCATCTCGCGCGTCTTTAGGATGGAGGGCAGCCAGATCACAAAGCCATAGACCCCGATGCTCCAGAGGAAATATTGCCCCGACAGCGCCATCACCAAGGGGCTCTTGAAGGCGGCGGCGTAATCGCGCACCGGCGGAATGCCCTTCTGCTCCGCCGTCAATTGGGCATCCAATGCCTGTTGATCCGCGCGTGGCATCCACGCCGCCTCGCGCGGGTGATCCGCCACCTGCCACCACCAGACAAAGGCCCAGATCACCGGCGGCAGGCCTTCGATGATGAACATCCAGCGCCAGCCCGCAGCCGCCGCCAGGTAACCAGAAAGCAGCGACATCCACAGCATGGTGGCGGGGTTGCCCAACACCAAAAAGGCGTTGGCGCGGGCGCGTTCGGCGCGGGTGTACCAGCGCGACTGCAGGATCAGCATGGCGGGCAGGACGGCGCTTTCCACCACGCCCAGCAGGAAGCGATCGATATAGAGCAGCTTGATGTCGGTGATCAGGCCGGTGGCGCTAGCCAGGACGCCCCAGCCGATCAGGCCGAAAAAGATCAGCCGCTTGGTGCTGTACTTCTGGGCATAGGCGGCGCCGGGGATCTGAAACAGGAAATAGCCCAGGAAAAACAGCGACCCCAGCAGCGAGTTCTCGGCGGCTGAGATATGGAGGTCGGCCGCCATGCCCGCGGCGGCGCCGAAGCTGAAATTGGCGCGATCCAGGTAGGACAGGCTGTAGCTGATGAAAATGACCGGCAACAGCACGGTCCAGCGGCGATTCAAGTGTTTTATCCCTGCCCCTGGTGTCGTGTTTCGAAGTTCGTCCGTATTGATATCAAGCTTTTATCCAACTTCGAAACAAAACGACGCTAGATTCAATGACTTACCAGTGTCCTGCGATTTCGAAATTCGCCCAGAGCTGGATATGAAGATCGTGCGAACTTTGAAATCGGGACGCTGGTTGCAGGCCTTTTGGGCCTGTTCTAGCTTTCCCCCGCCAAAAACTGGGGAACGCCATGCAGAAAACCATGCACGCCGCCATGATGTCTACTCTATTGGCCACTGCGTTGACGGCGGGCACGGCCCTGCCCGCCCTCGCCGCCGCCGACACCAAGGTGCTGGACCATCACGTCGCCAACATGAAGTCGGGCAACCTGGAAGCGGTGCTGTCGGACTATTCCCCCTATGCGGTGGTCGTCGTTCCGGCTGGCATGGTGACCCCCGACGGCGTGTTCGTGGGCTCGGAGGTCCGCTCGCTTTTTCGCTTCCTGACCAACAAGGACAATCTGCCCGGCAACAAGACCATGCAGACGCGCTATCAAAGCGTGGGCGCCGATACCTCGATCATGCATTGGGTCCAATATAAGGGCACGCCCAAGGAGGTCTCCGGCTATGACGTGTTCGTCACCCGAGACGGCAAGATCATGTTCCAGACCGTGATCGTGAACGCGCAGAAAAAGTAAGTCCTGTCGGCTCGCATACAAGCCTGTCAACTGCTAGAAATACAGCACACGAAACCAAATTCAGCTGGGTGGTATTGTGTGGTTCAAAGTCGAGAACAAGCGTTCCTCGATCGGGCAAAAATATGTTGTCCGATGCAGTTCCGATATCGCGGGCAGCAAAGTCGTTGAAGAGCGGACCGCGAAAGGCGTCGCAGGGGCCCAAAAAGCCGCCGAGATTTTGTCCTCCACCTTGAATGTCACGGCAACGGTCTTTGGATCGGATGCCGAGGGGGAATTCGTATATGGCGTCCATGAAGTCGCGGAAGGGGCGGCTGATGCCTCAAGTCCGCTCATCAAAAGGCTATTCGCAGAATCTGCTGCTGCGTCCCTGACTCTCAAGGATCAACTGCTGGCCGATATCCCCGAGGACACGATCAAGGGTTTCGCCTCCATGTCCGCGGCGTTGGGATATATCGTAGCCCAGCACAAGCAGATCAAACGGGCGGCGTCGCCCCAGATCAGCTACTCCACGCTTTTTCGAATTTTTTGCGGCGCGGAGGAATGCAGCACGCTTTCCCTGCCGGCCAATGACGCGGAAATCGCCATTCTGACTCGAAAACTGGGAGACATGCCGGGTTGGATGTGGTTGAGCGAACTGCGTGGCATGGGATTTTCAGACCGCAACGTCATTGTTCCGCAGGCGCAACCGAGCAAGGTGACCCTCAACATTGACGGCGAATTGCAGGTGATCCGGCCGCGCACCGTTTTCCGGGGTCCGGTCCCGCACAGCGATTCACAGTTCATGCTTGTCGTTCAGGCGGGTAACCGCCCGGGCTTCGGTACGGCTTTGGACAGCGTCGGATTGATTTACCGCGAGAAGGACGAGGCGTCCGTTATTGCGCTTGTGCGGCAGCTGCTGCGGGAATCAAATCCGTTCAAAGGCCGTGTCGTCCTGATCAACCGCGACTTGCGGACCGTGCGTTCGCGCATGTCGGAGCGATCCTGGAACGATCTTATCCCGCATGAACAAGTGCGCGCCGAACTGGACTTCATCGCCGCTTCCATCCGCAATCGCGAAATGTTGAAAGCAGAAGGGCTGAGCATCCGGCGCGGCCTTCTTCTTTCCGGACCTCCCGGGGACGGAAAATCGTCGGCGATCGAATGCTTCGTGAATGACATAGCCGGGGAAGCAACCATCATTATTGTCGAGGCGGTTGAGCATATCCGGGCGGTTTACAACCTGGCCCAGACCCTTGCTCCCGCCGTGGTGATCCTTGAAGACCTCGACCTCATGACCAAGAGCCGCCAAAATCCCTACGCCTATGCCGCGGCGAGCAAGGATGATGTCACAGGCGAACTGCTGCAGGTGCTTTCAGGGGGCTCCGCATACACCGACATCGTCACCATCGCCACGACCAACCACCCCGAGGCTATCGACGAAGCGCTGGCAAAAAGGGCCGGAAGGTTCGACGCGCATATTCGCATGGGATATCCCAGCGAGGCCGACAAGCAACGCGTTTTGGAACTTTATCTCGACCGTTTTGGGGTTACCGACGATTTTACCCGGCGGCGTCTTCAACAGACCCTCACACGCGAACTCGGTCGGCTGCACCTCGTTCCTGCCCATATCGAGGAATTCGTAAAGGCGGGAATCAAGCGGGCCCGCCTGGCGCGGCGGCCGCCGGAATATCAGGACTTTGAACCGGGCATCGAAGCGACCAAATCCATCGCGGCGCCGAAGCCCGCCGTCTAGCAGGCCGTGAAAGACCGATTTGTTGCCGGGCCAGGTCTGTTCGCAAGACCAGGTCTGTTCGCAAGATCAGGGTCTGCTCGCAAGAAAAGCGATGGCCAGGGCGGTGCCGCCGATCATGGCCGCGACGCCCGGCAACAGCACCATGATCGCCGCATCCCGGCCGCGCACCTGCCCGTCCCATATGAGGAAGTCCTTGTTCAGCCAGGCCCGGAGGGAACCGCTGGGGCGGTCGGGATTGTGCCGCCCGGGATGGGCCAGCCCGATGCGGTGGATGTCCCAGGGAACAAGGACGGTGATCAATCCAAAGGCGGCAATGATGGGCGCGATCAGGCCGCCATAGGCGCGGCCGCCGCCGCTACCGCCGAGAAAGAAGGCCAAACTGATGACCAGCCAACCGCCGACGAACGCCGCCAGGACCCGGTAGATCGCCGGATGCAGTCTTCCTGTTGTATCGCGCTTATGGGGGTAGGGCCTATCTTTTGACATGAGGAACCTTCCAAACTGTCTCGCCAGTGAAAACAGGAAAACGCGCGACGCATGAACGGGTCATCACCGGCGACGATTTGCGCCATCGCGATGCAGCGAAGATTTGCGAAGTTCCATCCCATGCAAATTGTTCACGCGAATTGATCAGTCGTTCGCCGGCCTCTGTGATACACTTTTTAATTGCCGCGATATGCGGCCGAAGGGAAAGGGGCTCACCACCAATCACATCAAACGAGGTCCATGATCATGTGTGACTATTCTTTGGAATCCGCCGCGCGCCGTGACGCGGTGGCAGGCGACCAATTGAAGACGGCCAGGATCGGGGTTCACGCCACAGTTGGCCTGATCGCGCGGGAAGATCCTTCCATGGCGGTTTGTCTCAAGCCGGGGACCAAGCTGATTGTTTCGGCGATTCCGGCGGACCTGCAGCTGCGTTGGGGCGTCGGTGACGTGACGACCGCGACATTTGCGAAAAGCAGCCAGACCCAGGGACTGTTGGGATTCTTCAGGCACAGCTACTATCACGATGGCGTCATCTTTGATGGCGCGATCCGTCCTTTCGCGCTGTTCCAGGAATTCCCGCTCGGCGTCGAGGTCTCGGTGGAAGTGATCCCCGGCGAGACATGCGACGAAACCGCAGATGGCGAAGCCGCGACCCGGGCGGCACCCGAGCTGGTCTCGGCCTGAACCGGACGAGCCGTTCGCCAAACCATTCCTTGGCCATTGCCTGGCCCTGAACCACGGCGTTCCGGGCCATTTTTTTGGCGCGCCGAGGGGGCGCAGGGAGGGCGGGATCTTCAGGGCCGCGCCAGGGCCCTTCAAGGAAAGGGCGAGCCCTATTACAATGGGGCTGGAATAACCGGATGGGTTTGATCGTCATGCATTAGCGCACAGTATTTCCAGCAGGGGGTTGGCATGAAGACGATATCGCTCCACCACCTTACGCTTGCCTCACTCACTTCATTTGGTGCATTGGCGATGGCCGGCGGGCCGGCCTTTGCCCAACAGGCACCGCCAAAATGGGTACCGACCCGGGAATCGATCACCATCTCGGCAGCGGCGAGCAAAAACTACCGGGTCGTCCTGACGGGCTCGCATCTCGGCCAGGCCCTTATCGTCTCGGCTTCGATGGCGGTTCCTTATTCCGACTTGAATTTGACCAGGGATCCCGACGCCGCCGAATTGGGCCGGCGCATCCATGTCGCCGCGCGCCTGGTTTGCAATCAGCTCGACCTGAAATATCCGCCAACACAATATCCGATCCTGGACGGATTCGACTGCGAGCATGACGCAGCTGTCGACGGCATGTCGCGCGCTGATCTCGTCATCGCCAGCGCCAGGAAATAGACGGGGCGGCACGTTGCGCCGAGTGGGGAACTGGTGAGGCTCGTTTCTGTGATCGCGGTTGTGGGGACCTGTGCACTGGCGGCATGCCAGGAGAGATTGACTCTCGAAGAAGCCCAGGCGCGTTGCACCCAGCAAGGCGGTTTTCTGGTCGTCATCCACGCACAGGAAATCAGCAGGTCCGGTGCGATCGGGCCCGATAAGCCAAGCCCAGGCGACTGTATCTCGTCCGGCAAATTCGACGTTGCCCAGCCTGCCTTGAGCAAAGGCCCGGCGCCGGAGAATTGATCCACGCCTGCTGGACTCATCGCGGCAAGGGTCCTAACCATGACCGGGCGATGAGAAGAAAATATCTGCTGCTTGCGGCGCTGCTTGCAGCGCCGCCATCCGGCGCCGCAGGCCAGACGGCGCTGCCGCCGCCGCATTTCCATCACCTGGCGCTCAATTCCGCCGACCCCGATGCTGCGATCGCCTTTTACCTGAAGGAATTTCCGTCCACCGCCCGCACCAGCTGGGAAGGAATGCCCGCACTGCGCTCGCTCGGCCATGTGCTGATCGTTTTCCAGAAACTTGCCACACCGGCAGCCGATCCCAACATCACCGCCTATTGGCATTTCGGCTGGACCGTGGCCGACTCCCGCAAGTCCCTGGAGGAATTCCGCGCCCAAAATCTGCTGGTGCCGTTCTACACCGACGACCAGGGCGGTTATGTCGGCATCAGCAGCGATACCTACCCCTATCCGCCGGGCGTGCCCGGACGCACCAAGACCCAAATTGCCGAAGCCGTCGCGCAGAAGCTCGAGCCCCGCCGGGTCGGTGGCAACGGCTATATCTTCGGGCCCGACCGGGCCATCATCGAATTCACCGGCAACGCGCCCGAGCGTTTCGATCATGTTCATATGTGGCAGGACGATCCGTTATGTGCCCAGCTTTGGTATGTCAGCCATCTGGAAGCCACACCGCGTCGCGGGCCCGCGCCGCCCGCGGCAATAACCCAGGATAATTGCAAGGTGCCGCGCGGCACCGATCCTTCCTGGCCCTCGCTCAACCAAAAGGGCACGTACCGCTTCCCCACCGGCGGCGTCAGCTTCGATGACGTGGCGATGAACTGGTATATGAACCAGACCGACAGGCCACTGGCGCCAACCATTGGCCATCTGATGGATCATGTAAGCTTGAGCGTCAGCGACCTCGATGCCTGGACCGTCAAACTGAAAAGGGAAAACGTCACCTTCCTCAGACAGCCCTACCATATCGGGACCAGACAGGCCGTCATGATCGAAGGTCCCAGCCATGAGGCGATCGAACTCATCGAGGAGCGATAGGCCGCAAACACCCTGCTGGATCGTAGCCGCGGCCGGGCATGATTTCGCGCGCGAGGGCCTTCAACCGTCTGAGATCGTTCCACATTGGCAAAAGTTATAGCTCTGCCCGTAGCCTTGAACGCGGCTTGGCCCTAGTTGAGGGGCGGGCGCAATTACTTGAATTTTTAGGGTTTGGGATACACTCAGGCGATGCTTCAGCCGGATCCAAGAGAAATGGACCCGCCGGTCTCGTTGACCGGTCCGGGACATCTTCCGCATGCGCGCAGTTTGATCATCGGCGGCGGGCTGCTGGCCCTGGTGCTGGGCGGCTATTGGGCTTTCAACAATCGCGGCGATGGGGCTGCGGACAAGCGCGGCAATGCCGCCCCGGTGCGTGTTGCGATGGTCGAGCAACGCGAGATGGCCGTGGTCGAGCGCAGCCTGGGCACCGTCGTCGCCAACACCCTGGTGCAATTGAGCGCACGGGTACAGGGCACGCTGGAGAGCGCCACCTTCAAGGAAGGCCAGTTCGTCAAAAAGGGCGACCTGCTGTTCCGGATCGACCCGCGGCCGTTTGAGGCGGCGGTGGCACAGGCCGAAGCCATTTACCAGCGCGACCAGGCGCAAATGAAGAATGCGTTGCGCGACAAGCAACGCTATGCCGCCTTGCGGGCGCAAGGCGCGATCTCCGCCCAGCAAAGCGATATGTCCGAAACCAATGCCGATGTGATGACCGCCACCGTCGCCGCCGACAAGGCGGCGCTGGACATGGCGCGGCTGAACCTGGGCTATACCCAGATCCGCTCGCCGGTGGACGGCAAGACGGGCCCCATCCTGATCCAGCCCGGCAACATGATTTCAAGCTCCAATGGCTCGACCGCCCCGCTGGTCGCCATTGCGGAAGTCAGGCCGATCAAAGTGTCCTTCACCTTGCCGCAGAGCGAATTGCCCCGCATCCAGGCACGGCAGCAGACCAAGCCTTTGATCGCCATCCTGGATGTGCGTGACCGGTCCGGCAACCTTCTGTCCGTGCCCGTGGACTTTGTCAGCAACATGGTCAGCAACCAGAGCGGCAGCATCGAATTGCGGGCCAGCTTCCCCAATGGCGACCTGTCGCTGGTGCCGGGCCAGCTGGTGAATGTCACGGTTCAACTCAACGATATTCCCAAGGCGCTGGTCCTGCCCCGCGATGCGGTCAATGACAGCCCTAGCGGCTCCTTCCTGTTCGTGGTGAAAAACGGCAAGGCCATTCAGACCCCGGTCGAGGTCCTGACCGATGACGGCACCAATGTCGCGGTATCCGGCAAGGGCGTCGCGGCGGGCGATACGGTGGTGGTGGAAGGCCAGTTGCGGGTCACACCCGGCGGCGCGGTGCGCGTGCTGGGCCAGCCGCAAGGCGCCGCGGGCGGCGCATCGCAAACCCGTCGCAAGCGCACGCCGCATCCATGAACCTCTCCGCGCCCTTCATCAAGCGGCCGGTCATGACCTGCCTGGTCATGGCGGCCTTGGTGATCTTCGGCCTGTTCGGCTATGCCATGCTGCCGGTCAGTGAACTGCCGAACGTCGATTTTCCCACCATCAATGTGCAGGCGAACCTGCCGGGCGCCGACCCCGAGACCATGGCCTCGGCGGTGGCGACACCGCTGGAGAATGCCTTTGCCACCGTGCCGGGTCTGGAATCCATGACCTCGCGCAGCTCGATCGGCAACACCAACATCACCTTGCAGTTCCACCTGGAACGCAATGTCGACATCGCCGCGACGGATGTGGAAGCCGCCATCACCGGCGTGCTGCGCCGGCTGCCCCGCAACATGCCGAACCCGCCTTCCCTGCGGAAAAACGATCCTTCTCAGGCGCCGATCTTCTTCGTGTCGCTCTATTCCGACACGGTGCCGATTTCCAAGGTGGACCAGTATGCGCGCAGCCTGCTGGCCACCCAGCTTTCCACCCTGGAAGGTGTTTCCCAGGTGAACATCATGGGCCAGGCGCGCTTTGCCGTGCGCATCCAGGCCGATCCGGCAGCGCTGGCGGCCCGCCATATGACGCTGCTCGACCTGGGGCAGGCTGTGGCGGCCACCAACAGCAACCAGGCGTCGGGCACGCTGAACGGTCCCACCAAGAACGCCATCATTCGCACCGAGGGCCAGCTCGACAACGCCAACGCCTATCGCAAGCAGGTCATCGCTTATCGCGACGGCGGGGCGGTCACCTTCGGCGACGTGGCCAAGGTGGTGGACAGTTTCGAGAATGTGCGCTCGATCGACTGGCTGAATGACGAGCGCGCCGTGACGGTGGCGGTGCAGCGCCAGCCCGATTCCAACACCATGGCCATTGTCGACCAGATCAACAAGGTGCTGCCGCGTTTCGCCGCCCAGCTTCCGGCGGGCATCCAGATGAAGGTGTTCTACGACCGCAGCCAGACCATTCGCGCCGCCGTGCATGACGTGCAGTTCACCTTGATCCTGGCGGCGGTGCTGGTGGTGGCGGTGATCTTTTTGTTCCTGCGCACGGTCAGCGCCACCATCATTCCGTCGCTGGCCTTGCCGATTACGGTCCTGGGCACCTTTGCCGGCATGTCGCTGTTGAACTTCAACCTCGACAATCTTTCGCTGATGGCGCTGACCCTGTCGGTGGGCTTTGTGGTCGACGACGCCATCGTGATGCTGGAAAACATTGTCCGGCACGTCGAACTGGGCGAGACGCCCTACCGCGCGGCCTGCCGCGGCTCGGAGGAAATCGCCTTCACCATCCTGTCCATGACCTTGTCGCTGGCGGCGGTGTTCATCCCCATCCTTTTCATGAGCGGCATTGTCGGCCGGCTGCTGCATGAATTCGCCGTCACCATCATCATCGCCATCCTGATCTCGGGGTTCGTGTCCGTCACCCTGACGCCCATGCTGTGCGCCCGCGTGCTGAAGAACGAGCACAAGGCCGCGCATGGCTGGATTTATCGCTGGAACGAGATGGCCTTTATGCGGCTGCAACATGCCTATGACCGCAGCCTCAAATGGTCGCTGCGCCACCGCAAAGTGATACTGGGCGTGTTCGCCGCCAGCATCCTGGCCAATGTCGGCATGTTCGCCATCATGCAGCAGGATTTCCTGCCCAGCGACGATACCGGCCAGCTGCACGGCAGTGTCCAGACCCAGACCGGCACCTCCTTCGACCAGGTGGTGGCGTATACCCGGCGGGTGATGAAGGTGGTCCAGGCCGATCCCGATGTCGCGGATGTCCAGGGGGACGAAGGCGGCGACATGAACATCGCCTTGAAGCCGCTGTCCGAGCGCTCGCTGTCGGCGGATGAGGTAGTCAGCAAGCTGCGCGGCAAGCTGCGCAATATCCCCGGCACCGCCATCACCTTCAACAACCCGCCGATCATCCGCATCGGCGGGCGATTTTCCCGTTCGACCTACCAGTACACCCTGCAAGGGCTGGACCTGACCGAATTGCAGCAGGCGTCCGAACAGCTGACCTTGGCGATGCAGGACGATCCCACCTTTGTGGGGGTGAATAGCGACCAGGATAAGGTGGCGCCCACCGTCAAAGTGGCCATCGACCGTTCCCGCGCCGCGGCCCTGGGTGTCACGCCCGACGATATCCAGAACACGCTGGGGCTGGCCTTTGGCGGCCAGCAAGTGTCGCAGATCTATGCCACGACCGACCAGTACCAGGTGATCCTGGAATTGCTGCCAGAATACCAGCTGGACGCCAGCGGCTTGTCGCGCCTCTATCTGCGGGGCACGGGCGGGGGCATGGTGCCGCTGACGGCGGTGACCCAGATCAGCCGCCGCACCATGCCGCCGGCGATCAATCATTCGGGGCAGATTCCCGCCATCACGCTTTCCTTCGACCTGGCGCGGGGCAAAGCGTTAAGCGACGCGGTGGCCGGTGTCCGCAACGCCACCGACAAGATCGGCGGCCTGCCCACCAGCGTCTCGGGAAGCTTCGCCGGCACCGCGGCGGCCTTCCAGAGTTCAACGTCCAATATGGGCTGGCTGCTGCTGGTGGCGGTGATCGTGGTCTACATCATCCTGGGCATCCTGTATGAGAGCTTCATTCACCCGCTCACCATCCTGTCGGGCCTGCCATCGGCGGCGCTGGGCGCGCTGCTGATGCTCTACGTCACCCAAATTCCGCTGACGCTTTACGCCTTTGTCGGCATGATCATGCTGGTCGGCATCGTCAAGAAGAACGCCATCATGATGATCGACTTCGCCTTGCAGAAGCAGCGCGGGCATGATGCTGTCCGTGCCGCCGACGCGATCTATGAAGCGGCGATCGTGCGCTTCCGCCCCATCATGATGACCACCATGGCGGCCTTGATGGGGACCTTGCCGATCGCACTGGGTTCGGGGATGGGCGCGGACGCCCGCCGGCCGCTGGGGTTGTGCGTGACCGGGGGCCTTCTCTTCTCCCAGCTCCTGACGCTCTACATCACGCCCGTGCTGTATACTTATCTGGATAATCTGCAGAAACGCTTCGGCACATTCCGGACCTTGGAGGACGAAGCGGCGCCGCATGGCGCGGCTGAATAGCCGGCACGGCTAGAGCAAGTCGCTGTCGCATGTGCAGCGTAAGGTGGCGCGCCCAAGGGGCATTGCTCACTAAGCTAGATCAATGACTTAGCGGGAAGTGGGACATTTCAGGTCCCACTGTCTTCCAATGCTTCCTTTTGGGATTGTCCCACTGCATTTTTGCCCCGTTTGCCACCGCCTGCCGGTTGTGCCTGAATTCGGTCAAACCGGCTGTGCGGGCCCGAACAAGGCAATCTTCTGGGGTGGGCAATGGGCATCGTGCGTTCTATCGCGCCAACTCTCCTCGCAATTTTTCTTGCGAGTTCGGATGCTGTCGCACAGAGCCGCAAGGAAGGTGACTTTGTCCTCAACAATTTCACCTTCCATGATGGTGCGACACTGCCGGCGCTTTCGATGCACTACATCACCCTGGGTGATCCCAAATCTCCTGCAGTGCTGGTGCTTCACGGCACCGGGGGAAACGGCGCATCGCTGCTGTCCCCCGATTTTGGCGGCGCGTTGTTTGGGTCCGGCCAGCCCCTGGATGCAAGCAAGTATTACCTCATCCTGCCGGACATGATCGGCACTGGAAAATCCTCCAAACCTTCCGATGGCCTGAGGATGCGGTTTCCGCGCTACAATTATGACGACATGGTGTCTGCGACCTATCGGCTGCTGACCGACGGACTTAAGATCAAACACCTTCGCCTGGTCATGGGAAATTCCATGGGCGGCATGCTCACTTGGACATGGGGCGAGGCCTATCCAAACTTCATGGATGGGCTGGTACCGCTGGCTTCCACGCCGGCCCCAATGTCGGGACGTAACTGGATTCTACGGCGGATGTTTGTCGAAGCCATAAAGGCCGATCCGGCCTGGAACGGCGGCGACTACACAAGCCAGCCGAAATCGCTGAAGCTTGCAAACGCTTTCTTCGGTTTCGCTACCAGCGGCGGCAATCTGGGCTTGCAGAAACAGGCACCCACACGCGAAGCGGCGGACAGGCTTGTGGATGCGCGGTTGACAGCGCCCGCAGCGGGAGATGCCAACGACACCATCTATCAGCTGGATGCGTCCCGGGATTTTGACCCCTCCCCAAAGCTGGCGCGTATTGCGGCGCCTGTTTTGGCGATCAACAGTGCCGACGACGAACGCAATCCGAAAGAAACCGGTCTTCTGGAAAAAGGCATAGCGCAGTTGAAAAAGGGACAGATCTTTCTGATCCCGGCTTCGGACGATACACGGGGGCACGGCACGACAGGGGCCGCCAAACTCTGGAAAGACCGGTTGACAAAGTTCCTCGCGGACTTGTCGCTCTGAAGCCGCCGTCGCCGTCCCGGTCAGGTTGACTGGTGCTGGAAAACCCTGTGCGTTCGCTTCGACGCCGGTCGAGAGGTATCGGCCTTGGTTGCTGGCCTGCTTGTTGGGCGCGCCGTGGGGCGCGCCTGAGTGAGCGCCCTGCAGGGCAGCGCTTTTCAGCGACCTGATTGCCAGATTTGGCAAAGGCTGCCTATACTTTCGTCCGCGCAAGCGTGATTTCGTCGTCATATCCTTTTCGAGGGAAAGACGGATGAGTTCGAAACGAACAAGCCGCAGAGAGCTCCTGAAGAGTAGCGCCGCGTTGGCCGGCGGGTTGGCGGCACTTGGCCAAACACCGGCATCGGGGCAAACATCACCGTTCGGCACACCCGTACACGATAATACTTCGATGTCGGACATGGCGATGCCCACCACGCCGATGATCAAAGGCACCAAGGATCTGATCGAATACGGCCAGCGCTCCCATTTCGTGACCTCGGTGCGCATACCGCACCCCATGGGCGGCAGGCCTTCACCCGACGCGTTCGGGATGACGTTCCATGTGGCCTCGCCGCTGCAGGATTCCGTGGGCGTGGTCACGCCGTCGTCGCTCCACTATTTTGCGACGACCCGCGGCTCGTATGTTCCCGACATCGATCCCAGGCAGCACACTCTGACGATTCACGGCCTGGTGGATCGCCCCCTGACCTTCACCATGGAGGACTTGAAGCGCCTCCCATCCGTCACCCGGTTGCATTTCATCGAGTGCGCGGGCAACCGGCACAATGGGCGGGCAAAGAACGTGCAGGAATCGCACGGGATGACCAGTTGCGCCGAGTGGACAGGCGTGCTGCTTTCCACGCTGCTCAAGGAGTGCGGCTTGAAAGGCAGCGCGAAATGGTTCGTCGCCGAAGGCGCCGAGGAAGTGAAGGGCGCCTCCAGCATGCCCATCGCCAAAGCGATGGATGATTGCCTCATCGCCTATGGCATGAACGGCGAGGCCGTGCGGCCCCAGAACGGGTATCCGCTGCGCCTGATGGCCCCCGGCTACGAGGGAATCTTCCATACCAAGTGGCTACGGCGCATCAAGATCGTCGACCGGTATTACATGAACTACAACGACTACGGACATCTGGAACGGAAGCCCGAAGAAGCGGCGCTCGGCTTCCAGATCGGACCCAAGTCGGTCATCACCAGACCCTCCGGCGGACAACAGCTGCCCGGCCGCGGGTTTTACGAGATCAGCGGGCTGGCCTGGTCCGGCGGGGGCGCCATTCGTATCGTGGAAGTATCCACCGATGGCGGGCGCAAGTGGAACCGCGCCGAGATCAAG
>DATBCP010000529.1:0-5084 GCA_036270435.1 Rhizomicrobium sp.
CTATATTTGAAGAGTCATTCTTACGGCGAATATGTCTTCGACCAGGCCTGGGCCGACGCGCTGGAGCGGGCGGGAGGCGATTATTATCCCAAGCTGCAATGCGCGGTGCCTTTCACCCCGGTCACCGGACGGCGGCTTTTGGCGAGAAACGACGCCGCACGCGACAGCTTGCTGCGTATCGCTGCCGGCGCGGTCCGGCAGATCGGCGCCTCGTCCTTGCACATCACCTTCCTTCCCAAAGAGGAATGGCAGGCAGCCGGCAAGGCCGGCTACTTGCTGCGCACCGGCCAGCAATTCCATTGGGAAAATCGCGGCTATAAAAGCTTCGACGAATTCCTGGGGGAATTGTCATCCGCCAAGCGCAAGAATTTGCGCAAGGAACGCGCCAGCGTGCGCGAAGCCGGAGTCACGTTCGAATGGCTGACCGGCAATGACATTACCGAGGCGCATTGGGACCTGTTCTTCAAATTCTACATGGACACGGGCGGGCGCAAATGGGGCACGCCCTATCTCAACCGGGAATTCTTCTCCCGCCTTGGGCAGGATCTGTCCCGCCAGATCCTGCTGGTGATGGCCAGGCTGGACGGCAAGACCATCGCCGGCGCGCTGAACCTGTTCGGCGAAGGCGTGCTGTTCGGGCGCAATTGGGGCGCGGGGAAATACGTCCCCTTCCTGCATTTCGAGACCTGCTACTACCAGGCCATCGATTTCGCCATCGTGCGGGGCTTGAAAAGGGTTGAAGCCGGCGCGCAAGGCGAGCACAAATTGCTGCGCGGCTACCTGCCGGTGGAGACCTACAGCGCGCACATGATTGCCCATAAAGGTCTGGCCAGGGCGGTGGACGCGTTCCTGGACGCCGAACGGGCAGCGGTGACGGAGACTATCGCGGAGTTGGAGCGGCACGCGCCGTTTAAAAAAAGCACCTAATGTCATCCCCGGCCGGGATGACATCTTGTGTAAAGTGTCGGAAAGCAGCGTCGGACAGTGGAGGGAAGTATGCCCTACGACCCCAGCAACATCTTCGCCAAAATTCTGCGCGGCGAAATTCCCAGCGTGAAGGTCCATGAAGACGCCAAGACCCTGGCCTTCATGGACGTGATGCCTGAATCCGAAGGCCATGTGCTGGTGGTGCCCAAGGAAGGCGCCGAGAACATCCTGGACCTGTCGCCGGATGGCCTGTCGGCCATGATGGCGACGGTGCAGAACGTGGCCAAGGCGGTGGACAAGGCGCTGGAGCCCGACGGCATCCTGCTCAAACAATACAACCGGGCCGCCGCCGGCCAGAGCGTCTTTCATGTGCATTTCCACATCGTGCCGCGTTGGGAGGGTGTGCCGCTGGCGCCCCATGGCAAGGTCATGGTAGAGGCGGCACGGCTGGAACCCATCGCCGCAAAGATACGGAGTGAATTGTGATCCTCGAACGCGCCCTCATCACCGTGAAGCCCGGTCAGGCGGAAGCCTTCAAGACTGCCTTCGCCAAGGCCCGCCCGCATATCGAAGGCTCCAAGGGTTGCCGCAAGGTGGAAATGCGCCAGGGCATCGAACATCCGGAGGATTTCCTGCTGCTGGTGTGGTGGGACACGGTGGAAAACCACATGGTGGATTTCCGCGAATCCCCCGCCTTCGCCGAATGGCGCGCCATCCTGGGCCCGCTGTTCGCCGCACCCCCGGCCGTGGTGCATCACCACGAACCGCTGTGATCGGCTTTCGGCAGGTTGGGGAAAGTTAATCGCCCTACCACCGGTCACTGATCTGTTGCAGTGCTAGCCTTCCCCAAAAAGGAGGCTTGCATGCGCAAAATCCTGCTCGCCGCACTGCTCCTGGCTTTGCCGCATCCTGCATTGGCTGAAGCGCCCTATCGAATCCTCAAGACAGTCACGCTAGGCGGTGAAGGCGGCTTCGACTATATCGTCGCCGACAGCGAGGGCCGCCGCCTCTATCTCGCGCGCAGCGGAAAGGTCAATCCGCGCCTCTTGGCCTTCGATCTCGATAGCCTGAAACAGGCCGGCGAATTGAACGGCATCAACGCCCATGGCGCCGTGGTCGATCCCGCCAACCATCACGGCTTTGCCAGCAGCAAGCCGCTGACCATGTTCGGCAGCGAAAACATGACCGTCTTGAAAAGCATCGCGGTCGACGGCAATCCCGATGGACTTTCCCTGGATGCCGCTGCGCATCGCGTCTATGTGTTGAGTCACAGCGCGCCCAACATCACTGCCATCGATACAAACGACGGCGCAATCACCGGCACGGCCAATCTGGATGCCGCGGTGGAAGAGACAAAATCCGACGGCCAAGGCCATCTCTATGTCGCGCTGGAGGACAAGGATGCCGTGGGCGTGGTGGACGCAAAGTCCCTGACGGTGACAGCGCGTTATCCTCTGGCGCCCCAAGGCGGCACGCCGGCAGGCCTGGCGCTGGATGCCAAAAATCGCGTGCTGTACGTGGCCTGCCGCAATCCGGCAGTGATGGTGATGATGAATGCCGATACCGGCGCGATCCTCGCTGCCCTCCCCATCGGAATGCAGAATGACGGAGTCCTGTTCAATCCCGCCACGAACGAAGCTCTTGCCGCGACCGGCGACGGTCACATGACGGTGATCAAGCAAGACGGCCCCAAGCATTTTTCGATCGCGCAGACAGTGACAACCCTTCCCGGCGCGCGCACCATCGCCCTGGACGGCAAGACAGGACACATCTTCCTGATGACCGCCGATTACGGACCCCTGCCGGCAGACGCGCCGCCGCCGGTTCCCGGGCGCATCGCGCGCGGCCCGATGCTGCCGGACAGCTTCAAGATCATCGAAATCGGACGTTAGGCTTCTCTCACCAATAGCCGATCATCCGTCCCGAGGTGATCGCCGTCAGCCAGAATGTCAGCGAGACGGCTGCGCCTTGCGCCAGGCGACGTTGCTCGGCCGGCTGCAGATCGCGCTGACGGTGCGCACGCCAGGCGGCGGTCCGGTGCACCAGCCAGACATTGATCAACGCCAGCGCGATGGCCGGGAATTTGATCAGCAGGAATGGGTTGCCGATGTAATCGGTGGTTTTCACCGTGAGCATGGGAATACCGCTCGACACCGCCAGCACGAAGCCGATCTGTGCCATGGTGGTGGTCGGCCGTGATAGCACCGCCAGGGGCACCTGCCGCCATGCGCCCAGCATCCTGAGATCCAGGATCAGGATCGAGCCGAACAGAAGCGTGATGCCGATGATGTGGGCTAGGTTGATGACGCCATAGCTCCACACGCCCAAAGAGCGCGTGAACACCCCCAGCCACGAATGTTCCAGCCAGCGGAAAATGGGCGCGAGATGCACGCGTTATTCGCGGTCCGGATAGACGTGGTACTCGTTCGCGCCTTGCTTGATATAGATGCACTTCATCTCGTGCCGGTTATGGTCGAGATTGCGATTGCCGCGCACCATGACGGTGGCGCCCACCGGGATCAGGCCTTCCTTCAGACCTGCGCTGGCGGTGCGGGCCGGCGGGGCCAGAGTGAGATCCCAGACATCATTGCCCACCTTGATCTTCATGGTGGCATGCGGGCCGGCCAGCGACACGCCTTGCACCACGGTGCCGCTGAGGGTGGTGACCGCTTCCTCCTGGCCACCCCAACCGTGATGGGCGATGGCCGGGCCCGCAGCCAGCATCAACGCCGCGGCCAAACCGGAACGAAGAATCCATGTCATGGGCACCTCCCTATTTGTCGATGTCTTCACTCGCTTTCTTGCCGCCCTCTTTCTTTTCCCCCTCTTTTTTATCTCTGGGCGCACGCGGCTTGGCTTCCGCGGCCGGAACGAACTCGAAAGCCAGCTTGTCCTTTTCGCGGTCGAGCAGCACGCGCACCGTGCCGCCCCCCTTGAGCTGGCCGAACAGGATCTCGTCCGCCAGCGGCTTCTTGATATTGTCCTGGATGACCCGGGCCAGCGGACGGGCGCCGAAAGCGTCGTCGTAACCCTTTTCGCCCAGCCAGCGGGTGGCTTCCGGCGTCAGGTCAAAGGTGACATCGCGGTCGGCAAGCTGGGCTTCCAGCTCCAGCACGAACTTCTCCACCACCTTGTCGATGGTGGCGCGTGACAGTGGCGCAAAGGCGATGGTCGCGTCGAGCCGGTTGCGGAATTCCGGCGTGAACAGCTTCTTGATCGCCTCCTCGTCCTCGCCTTCCCGTTTGCCCCGGCCAAAGCCGATGGCTTCCTTGGCGGCATCGGAGGCGCCCGCATTGGTGGTCATGATCAAGACCACATTGCGGAAATCGATCTTCTTGCCGTTATGGTCGGTCAGCTTGCCGTGATCCATCACCTGCAACAGGATGTTGAACAAATCGGCATGGGCTTTCTCGATCTCGTCCAGCAACAGCACGCAATGGGGATGCTGATCGACGCCGTCGGTCAACAAGCCACCCTGATCGAAGCCGACATAGCCGGGCGGCGCGCCGATCAAGCGGCTGACGGTATGGCGTTCCATATACTCGCTCATGTCGAAGCGCAGGAATTCCACGCCCATGATCCGGGCAAGCTGCTTGGCGACCTCGGTCTTGCCCACGCCGGTCGGGCCTGAGAAGAGATAGGAGCCAATGGGCTTTTCCGGCTGGCGCAGGCCAGCCCGTGCCAGCTTGATGGCGGAAGCCAGCGCATGGATCGCCTTGTCCTGGCCATAAACCACGCGGCCGAGATCGGCTTCCAAGGTCTTGAGTGCTTCGGCATCGTTCTTGCTGACCGACTTGGAGGGGATGCGCGCGATCTTGGCGACGATCTCCTCCACATCCTTTACGCCGACCACTTTCTTGCGGCGGCTTTCGGGCAGCAGCATCTGGGAGGCGCCCAGCTCATCGATCACATCGATCGCCTTGTCGGGCAGCTTGCGGTCATGGATGTAGCGCGCCGACAGCTCCACGGCGGCCTTGATGGCCTCGTTGGTGTACTTGAGCTTGTGATAGTCCTCAAAGTACGGCTTGAGACCCTTCATGATCTCGATCGCGTCCGTAACGGTCGGCTCGTTGACGTCGATCTTCTGGAACCGGCGCACCAACGCACGATCCTTTTCGAAATACTGCCGGTATTCCTTGTAGGTGGTCGAGCCGATG
>DATBCP010000530.1:0-5148 GCA_036270435.1 Rhizomicrobium sp.
ATCGCCCACGAGAGGCTGGTGTTTCGGCGCGTAGGGCAGTCCGCCATGCAGGAAGGCGCCCGCGCTTACCGGCAGGAGGGTTCAAGAGAAGGCCATCCAGGTTGGGGTCTCTTGAAAGGGACGTTCACCCTTGAACCTGGATGGGATGCGACAAAATCCGTGTTGGATGGGGAGGCTCTGGATATCGATCGAACCGCTGATTTGATTGATCGCGGGTTGGCGGGGAACAAGTAATGCAGCCACTTTTGCTTGATACGTGTGCCGCTTTGTGGTTTGCCGCCGGAATCCCCATGGCCGAAAAAGCCATGGCGGCCATGGCAGATGCCGCCAGGGCTGATATTGCCCTGCAGATATCGCCCGTGACGGCTTGGGAAATTGGCCTTATGGCCCGCAAGGGCCGTTTCCGCTCCTCCTTGTCTCCGCAGAGATGGTTCGACCGTCTTCGCGCGCTTCCGGGGGTTGCCGTCTGTGCACTGGCCCCGGAAGTGTTGCTCGCATCTTCGTTCCTGCCTGACGAACTGCATGCAGACCCGGCTGACCGTATGATGGTCGCGACAGCGCGGGAGCATGACTTTGTCCTCGTCACGCGGGATAGCGCTTTGCTGGACTACGCCGCCCGCGGGCATCTGAACGCGATTGCCTGCTAGGCGAAATTCAGCCAAGTCGTGGCAGAACAAGGCATTTTCTGCGTCATCGTGCCGCAAGACCCTCGAAAACCGACTCTCTATTTTACCGGCCCAACGAACAGGGCGGGGCGGGCCCCAAAGGGATACTGGCCGCGTCACCGAGTCAGTACCGCATCCGCGCTTGTTCGTGGCAAGAGTTCGAGAACGTTCTTTCCAAGTTTCCTTTAAGGGTGGACCCAGTGGCAGCTACGATGAGTGACGCGGGCACGCGACGCGATTTCCTTTATGTGGCGTCGGCAGCCGTCGGCGGCGTGGGTGTTGCGGCGGCGGCCTGGCCCTTTATCGACCAGATGAACCCCTCCACCGCGGCTTTGGCGCTGGCGACCACCGAGGTTGACCTGACCACCATCCAGCCCGGCCAGCAGATCATCGTCAAATGGCGCGGCCATCCCTTGTTCGTACGCCGCCGCACCCCGGCCGAGATCGACGCCGCCAAGGCCGTCGATGTGGCCTCACTGCCCGATCCCTTGGCGAACAATGACGGCCTGCCGGAAAATGCCCCCGCCACCGATGCCAACCGCGCCACCAAGCCGGAGTGGCTGATCCTGATCGGCGTCTGCACCCATCTGGGCTGCACCCCCACCGTTTCCACGCCGCAAATGCCGGAAGGCGATTACGGCGGCTGGCTGTGCCACTGCCATGGCTCGATGTACGACACGGCGGGCCGCATCCGCAAAGGTCCGGCGCCCCGCAACCTGGAAGTGCCAACCTACACATTCCTGTCTGACACCCGCGTCAAGGTCGGTTGAGGAGAACAACGATGTCTGGCCCTTCGACCTATAAGCCCAATTCCGGTTTCGAGCGCTGGCTCGACACCCGCCTGCCCATCCTGCGTCTGGCGCACGACACCATCCATACCTTCCCGACGCCCAAGAACCTGAACATCTGGTACACCTTTGGCGGCATCCTCGCTTTCTGCCTGGGCGTGCAGATCGTTTCCGGCATCGTGCTGGCGATGCATTATGTGGCCAATGCGGGACTGGCTTTCGACAGTGTCGAAAGCATCATGCGCGACGTCAATTATGGCTGGCTGATCCGGTACGTTCACTCCAACGGCGCCTCCATGTTCTTCCTCGCCGTCTACATCCATATGTTCCGCGGTCTCTATTACGGCTCCTACAAGGCGCCGCGCGAGTTGATCTGGATCATCGGCGTCCTGATCTATCTGCTGATGATGGCCACCGCCTTCTTCGGCTATGTGCTGCCCTGGGGCCAGATGTCCTTCTGGGGCGCCACCGTCATCACCAACCTGTTCACCGCCATTCCGGTGGTGGGCCAGCATATCGCCACCTGGCTGTGGGGCGATTTCGCGGTGGGCGACGCCACCCTGAACCGCTTCTTCTCGCTGCACTATCTGCTGCCCTTCATCATCGCAGGCGTGGTGGGACTGCACATCTGGGCGCTGCATGTGCCGGGCAACAACAACCCGCTGGGCATCGATGTGAAGGGCCCGCAGGACACGGTGCCCTTCCACCCCTATTACACGGTGAAGGACGCCTTTTACCTGACCCTGTTCGTCATCGTGTTTGCGATCTTCGTCTTCTATGCTCCGAACTTCTTCGGCAATCCCGACAATTACCAGCAAGCCAATCCGCTGGTGACGCCGCCCGACATCGTGCCGGAATGGTATTTGTTGCCCTTCTACGCCATGCTGCGGTCCATCCCGAACAAGCTGTTGGGCGTGATCGTGATGGCGGGCGCCATCGTGACCCTGGTCTTCATCCCCTGGCTGGATACCAGCCGGGTGCGTTCCTGCCGCTTCCGTCCGCTGATGAAGCAGTTCTTCTGGGGCTTTGCGGTCGCCTGTGTGCTGCTGGGTTATTGCGGCTCGCAGAGCGTGGATGCGGCGCGCTTCGGCATCCCGCTGGTGTGGGTGGCCCGTGTCGCCTCGCTTTACTATTACGCCTTCTTCTGGCTGATCCTGCCCATTGTCGGCCTGATCGAAACGCCCAAGAAACTTCCCGCATCCATCGCGCAACCCGTCCTCGGCGACAGCGCCGCGGCCCCTGCCGAGTGAGAACAATCATGCGTCTGACGACTGTCACACTCGGTACTTCGCTGGCCATCGGGCTTCTGGCCTCCACCGCGGCGCTTGCGGTTGACACCACCCGGTTGCCGCCCAAGGACGAATCCTTCTCCTTCGAAGGTCCGTTCGGCACCTATGACCGGGGCGCGCTGCAGCGCGGCTATCAGGTCTATAAGGAAGTCTGCGCCGCCTGCCATGCGGTGAACCACCTGTCGTTCCATAACCTGGACGAACCGGGCGGCCCGGAATTCACCGAAGCCCAGGCGCGCGCTTTGGCCGCCGCCGCCAAGATACCGGCTGAGCCCAACGACAAGGGTGAGACCACCGACGATAAAGGCACGCCGCTGACGCGGTCCGCCACCCTGGCCGATCACCTGCCGTCGCCATTCCCCAATGAGAATGCGGCGCGTGCCAACAATAGCGGCGCGTTGCCGCCGGATCTTTCCATGGTGGTCAAGGCGCGCGAAGGCGGGCCGCAATATGTCTATTCCATCCTCACCGGCTTCACGGCGCATCCGCCGGCCGGCTTCAAGGTGACGGAAGGCAAGTATTTCAACCCTTATTTTGAGGGTTGGAACATCACCATGCCGCAGCCGCTGAAGGACAATTCGGTGACCTATTCCGACGGCACCAAGGCGACTCTGGATCAGGAGGCCCATGACGTGGTCACCTTCCTGGCCTGGGCGTCCGAACCCAAGATGGAAGAGCGCAAGCGCGTCGGTTTCGGCGTGATGATCTTCCTGATCGCACTCGCCGGCCTGCTGTATGCCGCGTATCGCAAGGTGTGGAGCGACGTGCACTAGCGTCGTCTGCAGCCGGTCAAGTTTGAAGGGCGCGGGTCAAACCGCGCCCTTTTTCGTTTGCGAACGCTATTGCGGGCAATCGCTCGCCTGCTTGCATTGGGTGGTGGCCACCGGGCCTTCCCCGATCTCCACCAGCACGCCCGGCTCGGTCTTGGCGCCGTCGAAATGCGCCTTGCCGGGGAAATGGGTGACAAAGGTTCCCGCCCGCATGGGCCAGGTCTTGGCGGGATCGTATGTATTGCTGGAGCCGACCCACCAGGTGCCGGACGCGACATAGAAATAACGGATGGTGGAGTGATAATGCGGCCGGCTCATATTGCCCGGCAGCCATTCGGCCAGACGCACATACAGGCCCGGCTTGGCGGGATCGCCCAGCAGGTTGACATGGCGCTGGCCGCCTTCGCCTTCCCATTTCATCTTGTCGGGCGCCATAAAGACCACATGGCTGGGATCGGGTGGGGGTGCCGCATCCTGGGCGGAGCCTTTGAGACCAAGCAGACCCAGCCACACCAGGCTGAGGCAAAAGGATTTTCCCAGATGATTCATGGCAGCCTCCCGGTTGCTTTTGACGGGATGCTACGCCTGCCGGCCAGCGGTGGGAACGCCGTCTTGCCCGTCACAGTCCATATGCTAAAAGGCCCGGCAATCGGCGGAATCCCGGGTTTCCCATGACAAAAACGGTACTTGGTATCATCGGTGGTTCCGGCGTCTATCAGATCGACGGGCTGGAAAATCCCCGCTGGCAAACGGTCAGGAGCCCTTGGGGCCTGCCGTCGGACCAGCTTTTGACCGGCACCTATGCCGGAGTGGACTTGGTGTTTTTGCCCCGTCACGGCCGCGGCCATCTCCAGACGCCCACCAGCATCAACTACCGCGCCAATATCGATATCCTGAAGCGTATCGGCGTCACCGACCTGATCAGCGTCTCGGCCTGCGGCTCGCTGAAGGAAGAGTTGCCGCCCGGCACCTTTGTGATGGCGGACCAGTTCATCGACCGCACCTTTGCCCGCGAGAAAAGCTTCTTCGGCCCCGGCTTTGTCGCCCATGTCCCCATGGCCCATCCGGTCTGCCCCAAACTCTCCGGCGCACTGACCTTGGCGGCCCGGGAACAGAAGATCGACCATAGCGAAGGCGGCACCTACCTCTGCATGGAAGGGCCGCAATTTTCCACCCGCGCCGAAAGTTTTCTCTACCGCAGCTGGGATTGCAGCGTGATCGGCATGACGGCGATGCCGGAGGCGAAGCTGGCGCGCGAGGCCGAGCTGCCTTATGCCATTGTCGGCATGGTGACCGATTATGACTGCTGGCACGAAGAGCATGAGCATGTGACGGTGGATGCCGTGATCAAGGTGATGCAGCAGAACGCCGCCAATGCGCGGCGGCTGATCCAGGCGGTGGCGCCCAAGCTGGGCCCGGTGCGCCAGCCGTCCACCTGCCCGGACCGGCCCGAAACCGTGCTGGATTTCGCCCTGATCACCGCGCCGGACAAGCGCGATCCGGCGCTGACGGCGAAACTGGATGCGGTGGCGGGACGGATTTTGAGGAGAGCTTGATCCAAGTCAGGTGTTGCATGGGTGCACCGGTCAAATTCGAGGCAGCAGAAGGTCATATCCGGTTCATTTCCGATATCGAC
>DATBCP010000531.1:0-3310 GCA_036270435.1 Rhizomicrobium sp.
CCCCGGCCCGGCCGGGAGGGCTGGCCAGCGCAAAGATGGTGGAATGCATCACCTAGTGTCCCGATTCCGAAATTCCCATGGATCTTGATATCGCGCTCCGGGCGAATTTCGGAATCGAAGGACACTAGGTAACTTATTGAATCCCGGTGTCGTTTCGGCTTCGAAGTTCACCCCTCGCCCGATCTCGATGATATTGCGAACTTCGAAGCCGCGACACCAGGGAGCTATCTGCCGTCCGTCTTCAGCATGGCGGTGGCGTTGTCCCACATGGCTTTTTGCAACTTCTGGAAGGCGTCCGCCCCGCCCCCCGCCCCATAAAAGGGCATCCAAGCCCGCACCATGCCTTCCGGATCATTGGCATCGAAGGCCGCCTTCATCCGGGCCTGCATCTCATCCATCATTTTCTGCTGCATGGGCCGGACATCGGGCAGGCCCATGAATGTGCGGGCCTCCTCCGGGGTCATGTCCATTTCTATATGCACCTTCATGGCCGGCACCTCTCGCGAAAGGTTTAGCGTCCTGTCCTTCGGGACTATGAGGGGCCACTTTGCGATCTCCACCATAAGATGTAAGTAACCCAGCCCCAAAAACATCACAGAAGCGGGCCGGCGGGAAGCATCCTTCCGCGCATGCACCCCTTGGAACGGAAACGATGAGCCTCGACAACGCCAGCAGCCCCTTTCTTCTTTCCCATAAGGACAATCCGATCCGGTGGCAGACCTGGGGGCCGGATGCCCTGGCCGACGCCAAGGCGCAGGACAAGCCGATCTTTCTCAGCCTGGGCTATGTCGGTTGTCACTGGTGCCAGGTGATGAGCCGCGAAGCCTTCAGCGACCCCGAGGTCGCCAACATCATCAATGAGAATTTCATTCCCATCTTGGCCGACCGGGATGAGCGGCCCGACCTGGACATGCTTTACCAGGGGGCGGCGGGTCTGATGGGTCATCAGGGCGGCTGGCCGCTCAACATCTTCCTCACCCCCGATGGGCGGCCCTTCTGGGTGGCCGGCTATCAACCCATCGACGACAAGCCGGAGATGCCGGGCATGCGCCGCGTCGCCAGCGAGACTGCCGGCATCTGGAAGAATGACCGCGCCCGTGCCGAGGATACCGGCAGCAAGGTCCTTGCCGCGGTGGAGAATCTCTACAACCGCGACATGACGACGACACCGGAAGGCCTGAACCTGGACCTGGCGGCGGTTCGCATTGGCCAGCGCTACGATATTTTCTTTGGCGGCATGCAAGGGCCCCAGAAATTCCCCAGCGTGCCGTTGCTGGAAATCCTGTGGCGCGGCTTCTTGCGCACCGGCACCGCCCAATTCAGCCAGCTGGTGTTCACCACCCTGGACAGCGTGTTGTTCGGCGGCATGTACGACCATGTCGGCGGCGGCTTTTTCCGCCACAGCATGGATGAGCGCTGGTACGAGCCGACCTTCGAAAAGATGCTCTACGACCAGGCCCTGCTGATCGATTTCTGCACCGAGATCTTCAAATACAACCGCAACGAATTGTGCCGCCAGCGCGTGCAGGAGACCGTCGATTTCCTGTTGCGCGACATGAAAGTGGGCGACGCTTTCGCCGCCTCCATCTCCTCCGGCTCGCAGAACGAAGACAGCAAATATTACACCTGGAGCGAAGCGGAGATCGATGCCGCGCTGGTGGGCACCTTCTCGGCCCGCTTCAAGCAGGTCTATGGCGTCACCCGCGACGGCAACTATCTCGGCCGCAACCTGCCCAAGCGGTTGGGCAATCCCGCGCCCGCCAACGAAGCCGACGAAGTGCTGCTGGCCAAGCAGCGCGGCATGCTTCTGGCCCTGCGCAACAAACGCACGCGGCCCTTCCGCGACGATCGGGTGTTGCCCAGCCTGAATGGGCTGGTGATCGCCGCGCTGGCGCGCGCCGGCATGACGTTTGAAAGGCCGGAATGGATCCAGGCCGCGATCAAGGCCTTGGACGCGGTGGCGCAGAGCTTGGGAGGTGCCGACAACAGCCTGTCGCACACCGCAGGCAGTCCGGGCATTTGCGATGATTATGCCGAGATGGCACGCGCGGCGTTGGCGCTTCGGGAAGTGACCGGCGAGGATCGTTTCCTCGCCCAGGCCAAGGCCTGGACCAAATATCTGGACGAGCATTTCTGGAACAGCCGGATCAACGGCTATTGCTACTATGCCGACAATGCCGAACAGCTGTTCGTGCGTCCGCGCATGGTGTTCGACAATCCCACGCCCAGTGCCAATGGCGGCATGCTGACGGTCTTGACGCGGCTGGCGCTGCTGACCGGCGAGACCGACTATATGAGCCGCGCCTCCACCCTGGCCCAGACCTTCGGCAATGAGGCCAATCGTGTGTTGAACGGCGCCGGCAGCTATCTCGCGGGCCTGGAATATCTGGTCAACAGCCTGATCATTCTGGTGATCGGCCATAAGGGTCACAGCAAGACCCAGGAATTGGTGCGCGCTTTCTGGGGCAAGCCCCTTCCCAACGGCATGATCGTGCAGATCGAGCCGGGCGAGCCCCTGCCGGCGCAGCATCCGGCGGCGGGCCGCGGCATGGAAGGCGGCCATCCCACCGCTTATATCTGCCAGGCGGGCACTTGCTCCAATCCCATCACCAATGCGGCCGAGCTCGCCTGGGCGCTGACCTTGCCGCCGCAGCTGCGCGCCTCCCAGCAGCAGCAGGCGCAAGCCCAACAGCAACAGCCCTCACAGCAGCAGGCGAGGTTCTGATGATCAAGGCCATCCGCTTTGAGAAGACCGGTGGCAGCGATGTCTTGCAGGTTGTCGATGTCGACCTGCCGCCGCCCGCGGCCGGGCAGGTGCAAGTCCGCCATACCGCGATCGGCGTGAACTTCATCGACACCTATCACCGCACCGGTCTTTATCCGTTGCCGCTGCCCTCTGGGCTTGGCTCGGAAGCGGCGGGCATGGTGACAGCGGTGGGCGAGGGCGTCACCCGCTTCAAAGTGGGCGACCGGGTCGGTTATGCCAGCGGCGTCATCGGCTCCTATGCGCAAGCCAACAATGTGGCGGCCGACCGGCTGGTGCGTTTGCCCGATGGCATCAGCGACGAACTGGCCGCCGCGGCGTTGCTGAAAGGCATGACCACGCAATATCTCATCCGCCGCATCCATCCGGTGAAAGCGGGTGAGACCATCGTGTTCCATGCCGCGGCGGGCGGTGTCGGCCAGATCGCCTGTCAGTGGGCGCATCACCTGGGCGCCACAGTGATCGGCTCGACCACCTCGCCGGAAAAGATCGACCTGGCCAAAGCCAATGGCTGCGCCCATGTGGTCAACACCAGGGAGCCCGGCT
>DATBCP010000532.1:0-4158 GCA_036270435.1 Rhizomicrobium sp.
CCGGCTTCCACTTTGCCGACCAGGTCCGCGCCCACGTCGGCGCCCTTGGTGAAAATGCCGCCGCCCAGACGCGCGAAAATCGAAATCAATGAGGCGCCGAAGCCCAGGCCGACCAGCGAATCCACAATGATGCGGTTCTGCCCGGCATCGGCGAGATCGAGCTCCAGGCCATGGATCAGGAAGGTGTAGTAGCCCGCCACGCCCAACAGGCCCAGGCCCACCACCAGCATGCCGGTGACGGCGCCGGCGCGGAAAGCGACCGACAGGCCCTGGGCCAGGCCCGAGCGCGACGCTTCCGCCGTGCGCACATTGGCGCGCACCGAGACATACATGCCGATATATCCGGCTGCGCCCGACAAAGTAGCGCCGATCAGGAAGCCTACGCCCACCTGCCAGCCCAGGAAGAACAGGGCAAGCAGGAAGATCACCGCGCCGACCATGGCGATGGTGGTGTATTGGCGGTTGAGATAGGCCCGCGCGCCTTCCTGGATAGCGGCGGCGATTTCCTGCATCCGGGCGTTGCCCGCCGGCAAGGCTAGGACCGATTTGATGGTCCAAAGGCCATAGAGCAGCGCGAGCACGCCACAGGCCAGAACAATAGGCAATTCCATGGGATATCCCCTCGTGATTGTTTGCGTGGGTCGGGGAGGTCCCTGTCGAAGGCAGGGACGGGCTCTCGCCGATCCCCATGGCCGGTGCCGCAGCCTTTCAAGGCCGGACTCGCCGCTTCAAGGGCGGCGGGAGATTGCCAAAAGCCCGTTTGCTAGGCAACAAGGGAGATGCGCCCCATCACCGCATGGGTGACACGACAGAATCACGACACCGGAACGATCACAAAAGTCAGTCGCAGCGGGATTTTATGGGGTTTTTGGGGGTGGTTCCGGTGGGGATCATCTGTTCGGGCGGTGTATCCCGGGCCGGGGTCTGGACCGGATGCAGCGGGGCGATATTGACAGTGCAGATGGTGATCTGCTTGACCTTGCCTGCCCCCATCACATTGGCGGCGTCGGTCAGAAGCCTTTTTTCCAGGGTCGGCACATCCACTTTTTCGACGTCGTCGGAAACCGCGATTGTGGCATTGTTCACGTCGCGCACCATCCGATCCTGGATGAAGGGCAGTTTGTCGCGCACCGCCAGCGCATTCGCTTCCGAGGAAGCGGTCAACCGGGTGGAAAGATAGGCATAGCCCGACAGTTTGCCGTCGGCATCGCTCATCGGCGCCATCAGATACGGCATGTCGACATTGGTGCCGGGCTTGCCCTTTTTGGGCTCGCTATCCGACGCGGTCTTCTTCTCCTCTGCCGCCAAAGCCGGGAGGGCCAGGGCCGCCGCCAAAACCAGGATCGCCGCCTTTCTCATGGGAGCAAGCTGGCAAATCGTGGTTAGAAAAGCGTTAATTCGGGGCCAATTTTGAAATCGCCCCGGGCAATTGGTCCAGGGTCGCGATGATGTCGCCGCCGCTGGCGCGGATGAAAAACTCCACCTGGAGGTTGACGATGCCGGCTTCATTGTCCGCGGACAGCCGAAAATCGCCGCGATAGCCGAGAACGAACTTGCCCCTCGCAAAGGCGTAGCCGATTTCGGCCGCGGTGCCGCTATCCACATCGGTGCCGTCGAGCACGGCCAACACCATGTCGCAAGCGTCGATGGCCAACTGGTTCTTGTGTCCGATCCTGGAATTGAAGGCGCGCCAGGCCTGGCGGCGCTCTTCGCCGGCGGGAAGCGCCGCAATGGCGGCGGCCTCGCCGTCATCCATCCAGGGATCCAGCAGCGTATGGCCCAGCGCCTTCAAGGCGGGGATGATGCGTTCGGCATGGAACAGGCGGCCGGCCTCCGAAAATCCCAGCGGGCCCGCGAGATAGATTTTGATCCTGGCCTCCCCTGTGATCGCTGGCCGGCTCTACTTTGATGCATCTTCTCACTTCCGTTCCAGCGACAAAAAGTCCATGGCGTCGCCGATGGGGGTGAACAGATTGAGCCCCGCCTGGCCTTCTTCTCCCGTCGGGCCCGCATTGGGAATGCCAAGATCGGTGAGACCGATCACCTCCCCGTCTTCGTTCAGAAGCGGTCCGCCGCTGGAGCCATGCGATACCATCACATCGCTTTGGACATAGCGCAGGCCGTTTACCGTCCGGTCGGCCGAGACCACGCCGCTGCTGACTGTGCCGGCGAAATCCTTGTTCCTGGGCGAACCGATGGCATAGACGCGTTGGCCCGGTGTGAGGGGCCCGCGCTTGAGATCAAGAGGGCTGCGGTCGCGCGGATTGGTCTTGATGATGGCGACATCGCGGTTCTTGGCGACGCGCTCGACCGAGGCGAGGGTTTCCAATCCGTCCGACCAGCGCACGCGGACATTCTTGTCGTCGCCCACCACATGGGCGTCGGTCAGGATGTAACCGTCGCCGGAAACCAGAAAGCCAGATCCGCTGCCCGACCCGGTCAATAGCGTCACCACACTTCCGGTCGCATCGGCGATCTTGTGCGGGCCGGCATTCAGGCTGCCATTGAGGACGATCTTGCTCTGCTGTCCCGGCATCTGGAACTCCGCCGTGAAGGGCCTGGGCGCATTCATGGCAGTACGAAAATCCGCATTCGCCAGCAATTCCCGCACATTGCCGGTAAAGGCTTCCACGGCCAGCCGGGCCACACCACCCGGTATTTTGGTGTCCAAATGGCCCCTGCCTTCGGTGCTGACGCGCGCAACCACCTGCTTTTTGATTCGCGAATAAACCTGCCAGTCGATTTTCAGATCGGCATCGCCCCGGATGTCTCCCCTCTCCGTAAAAAGCGCTCCCCTGGTCATACAGCCATCGACATGCGCCTCGGTGATCACCGCGGCCGCCTCATAGTCCGCCGAGGCTTCGGATTCGAACAAATTGTCTTCACCCGGCGTGACCACCTTGTAGCCGGCGCGCTCCAATTCCGCCTTGAAGGATGCCGCATAGGGCGGGAGATCTTGCTCTCTCCGGCTGCCGTCCCAGGTTGCGGTGCGAGGGAACGAGACACACAACAAGCCCGTCCGCACGCTCAGCCAGGGACTGCCCGCCGGAAGCGCCATCAGCACCTTGGCGAGTCGAACCGAATTTTTCGTGGCCGGGGATGAGTCCGGCGCCGCCTGGGCAAATGCAGATCCACTCGTCAACAGCCCAGCTAGCATCAGCCCTGCGAGCCGTGCTCGAACAAGTGGCCAAGCACCTTCCATCGATAGGATTGTCATCGGCAGCGCCCCCCGCGCAGTGAGGATTCCGCCCGCATCCGATGGATAACCTGGGGAACGTCCGGTTACAATCCGGGCGGTATCACCGCCGTTACCGGCGGCGCTCTAAAAATGCCGGTAGCCCGGTTTGGGAATCGCGATGTCTTGGCCGCCGAGCGTGAGGCCGACCCCCCCACCCGCCGAGACCCGACCGATGCGGGTGAACGGCCCGGTATGGTCCGGCGGCGCGGTGAAGGCGATCTGATAATCGTCGCCCGCCGTCACGGCGCGCGGCAAGGCGCCATCTCCCCACAAGGCGCGCAAAGGCGCGGAGAGCGGCACGCGCTCACCTTCCACCACGATGCGGACGCCTGATGCCGCCGCGATATGGCCCAGGTCGGCGATCAGCCCGTCCGACACGTCCACACTGGCATGGGCAAAAGCGCGCAAACCCGACGCGAAGGTGACGGGCGGCTGGGGCAGGCGATAGCGCGCTGTCAGGGTGTCGCGATCCGCATGGGACAGCGCATGTTTCTCGCGCCGGAAGATCGCCAACCCGCCGCCGGAATCGCCGATGGTGCCGGTGACATAGACCGCGTCGCCAATGTGGGCGCCACTGCGCTTGATCATTTTTCCTTCCGGCACATAACCGAAGGCGGTCACGCTGACCGACAGCGGCCCCTCGCCTGCGCCGGTATCCCCGCCCAGCAAGGAAACGCCGAATTCCTGCTGGTCGCGCGCCAAGCCTGAAGCAAAGGCCGCCAGCCAATCCGGCGTCACTGTGTGCGGCAAGGTCAGGCTGAGCAGATAATGCGCCGGCTCCGCACCTTTGGCGGCGAGATCGGAGAGATTCACTCTCAGCGCCTTTTGTGCGACCGTATCGGCCGGATCAAAAGCGAAGAAATCGGTGCCTTCGCTGATTGTATCGGTGGTGACGACCAGGTCATGACCGGGGCGCGATG